>NZ_JARVSP010000020.1:0-278402 GCF_030209115.1 Pseudomonas sp. FR229a
AATATCAACCAAAAGGGGCAGTTATCGCTTGAGGACAACCATAGAATCTCCCACAAGGGAATGGGTTGTCTGTCGGTTTATTTGGCGCAAAGCCAAATCCGTTCGCTACTGCCCACGCTCGCAACGAGTGGTCGGCAGATAATCCATCACCTCGCCAAAACGACCTCCCGCGATTGGCCGATGTTCAGCACCCTCATCCGCCGCTGTGCAATATATGAATGCAATTTAGCCATGCGCGGATTAATCTGCGTCTGCCGCTCTTTTTCCATGGCCAGCCATCGCCAAGGGCTGGCTGTCCGATGCCAAAGGAGTGTTCGAATGACCGAAAAGAAACTGGAAACCACGGTCGACCGCGTCTACCAAGGGGTTTACGCGGCGATCAGCAAGCGTTCGTTGCGCCCCGGCATGAAGCTGGGCGAGGCCTCACTGGCCGAACTGTTCAATGTCAGTCGCACCTCGGTGCGCGCTGCGCTCAAACAACTGGAAGCCGATGGCCTGGTCACCACCGAGCCCAACAAAGGCGCGTCGGTGTCGTTGCCCAGTGACGAGGAGATCCGTTCGCTGTTCGAAACCAGGCGGCTGATCGAAATCGGCATCGTCACTGAACTGTGCCGGCGCAAGGACGCCGTGGCGATGCAGGATCTGCGTGCGCACCTGTTGCTGGAAGATGCCGCGCACGCCGCCGGCGACCACGAACGGCTGATTCACCTGCTGGGCGAGTTCCACATCAAACTGGCGCGCAGTCTGAACAACCCGGTGTTGCTCGACTGGTTCCAGAAGCTGATCTCGCGCGCCTCGCTGTACGCCGCCGCGCTCGACGACGACAGCCATCAGGCATGCCGCGACGATGAACATCTGCGGTTGCTCGAGTACATCGAGGCCGGCAATCAGAGCGCTGCGATCGAGCTGACCTGCACCCACCTCAACGGAATCGAGAAGGCAATTCTCGACGTTGCAGCGAAAATGAAAACCGGCTATCACCCACTCAAACACTTGATTGGTGTCTGAATGGCTCGGCGTCGCAAATCGGCTATACCTCCAATGAAACCAATGCGCTTTCAAAGCCTCGAAACACACGGGCGTCGCGTCGTTGAAGCGTTGCGATAGATCGGAAAACCGCAAAAAAGGACACTGAGTCAGGCGATGCAGTTTTTATCCGAAAGCCACGGCTGTGAGGGCTGGAAAGGCGAAATGGCCGGACGCATACGTGCGTTCGACTGGAGCCATACCGAACTGGGTCCGCTCGCCGACTGGCCGGCCAGCCTGTGCAACACCGTGCAACTGATGCTGGCCTCGCCGCTGCCGATGGTGATGCTCTGGGGCCACGCCGGCTACATGATCTATAACGACGCCTATTCCGAATTCGCCGGCGGCCGCCATCCCTACCTGCTCGGCGTGCCAGTCGAACTGGGCTGGCCGGAGGTAGCCGAATTCAATCGTCACGTCGTCGACACCTGCCTGGCCGGCGGCACCTTGTCCTATCGCAACAAAGAACTGGTATTGCTGCGCGACGGCGTCCCGGAAGACGTCTGGATGGATTTGTATTACAGCCCGGTCGCCAACGACGAAGGCGTGCCTGGCGGCGTCATGGCGATGGTGGTCGAGACCACCGAACTGGTGCATTCCGAGCGCCTGCGCCAGGCAGCGGAAGATGCCTATCGGGCCGACAATGAGCGCGTGCGCCTGGCCTTGAATGCCGGTGCACTGCTGGGCTCGTTTGTCTGGGACATCAAGAACAATCGCTTGTCCGCCGATGAACGTTTCGCCCGCACCTTCTCCTATCCCGCTGACCAGGACCTGAGCGATCTGCAACAAGACATCGCCGAATCACGCATCCATCCTGACGACCATCCCTGGGTGCAGGACCGCGTTGCCCATTGCGTACGCACTGGCGAGCCGTACAACGCCGAATACCGTGTGCAGCGCGCCGATGGCCAGTACCTGTGGGTGTTGGCCAGTGGTGCCTGTGAGTTCGATGAGCAGGGCAGGCCGTTTCGTTTCCCCGGCGTGCTGATCGATATTCATGAGCGCAAGAACGCCGAAGAATCACTGCTCAAATTCACCCGCAACCTCGAACAGCGCGTGGCTGCCGAAGTCGATGCGCGACTGGCCGCGGAAGAACAACTGCGGCAGTCGCAGAAACTCGAAGCCATCGGCGGCCTCACCGGTGGTGTCGCCCACGACTTCAACAACCTGCTGCAGGTCATCGCCGGCAATCTGCATTTGCTCGCGCGGCATGAACCGAACAATGCAAACGTACAGCGCCGGGTCGGGGCTTCGCTGGCAGCGGTCGAACGCGGTGCCAAATTGTCTTCGCAACTGCTGGCGTTTGCCCGACGCCAACCGCTTTCGCCCGCCGTGTGCAATCCACAACAGATTTTCGAAGGCGTCGGCGAATTGCTGCAACGCGCGTTGGGCGAAACCATTCAGATCGACGTGCAGCTGCCGCCGCAGCCGTGGCACATCAACGTCGACCGCAACCAGTTGGAAAACGCCATTCTCAATCTGGCGATCAACGCCCGCGACGCGATGAAGGGCGAGGGGGTTATCGGCCTCAGCGCTGCCAATGTGCGTCTCGACAACGAGTTCTGTGCCGGCAAAGGCATTTCGGCTGGCGAGTATGTGCGCGTGGCGGTCAGCGACACTGGTGTGGGTATTGCCCCACAGATGCTCGAGCAGGTCTTCGAACCGTTCTTCACCACCAAGGCCGACGGACAGGGCACCGGGCTGGGCTTGAGCATGGTGTTCGGCTTCGTCAAACAGAGCGGCGGCCACGTCGAGATCGACAGCCAGCTCGGCGAAGGTACGCGAGTGCAGCTGTATTTCCCCCGCAGTCTGCGTCCGGTCCGCGAAGAGACAGCCAGCGTCGGCGAACGCAAGGGCGGTGGTCACGAGACGATTCTGGTGGTGGAAGACAACGACGCGGTACGCGCTTCGGCGGTGGAGTTGCTGCGGGAAGAAGGCTATCGGGTGATGACGGCGGGCAATGGCGACGTCGCCATGCAGATGTTGCTGGAAGGCATCGAAATCGATCTGATCTTCACCGATGTGGTCATGCCCGGCCTGATCAAGAGTTCCGATCTTGCAGCGTGGGCCAAGGTGCAGATGCCACCCGTACCGGTGCTGTTCACCTCCGGCCACACCCGCGACATCATTTCCCGCGACCACCAGCTCAGTCCCGATACCCATCTGCTCGGCAAACCTTACAGCCCGCAAGCTTTACTGCAGATGATTTGCGAGGTGCTCGGCACCTGAGGCCGAGCGCTGCCCCGGTTTTCAACACAAGGCACGCCGATGATTTCCAAGCGCAACTCCAAAGCACCCGCCGGCATGGTTCGCGTGCGCGGCGCCCGCGAACACAATCTGAAGAACGTGGATGTCGATATTCCCCGCGATGCGCTGGTGGTGTTCACCGGCGTCTCGGGTTCGGGCAAGTCGTCGCTGGCGTTTTCCACGCTGTATGCCGAGGCCCAGCGGCGTTATTTCGAGTCGGTGGCGCCGTATGCGCGGCGGTTGATTGATCAGGTCGGCGTGCCGGATGTCGATTCCATCGAAGGTCTGCCGCCCGCCGTGGCTCTGCAACAGCAGCGCGGCACGCCGAGCGCGCGTTCCTCGGTGGGCAGCGTGACGACATTGTCGAGCCTGATCCGCATGCTTTATTCCCGCGCCGGCAGCTATCCGCCGGGGCAGCCGATGTTGTATGCCGAAGACTTTTCGCCGAACACGCCGCAGGGCGCCTGCCCGGAGTGTCACGGGCTTGGCCGCGTCTACGAAGTGACCGAAGCGCTGATGGTGCCGGACCCGAACCTGACCATCCGCCAGCGCGCCGTGGCGTCCTGGCCGCTGGCCTGGCAGGGCCAGAACCTGCGCGACATCCTCGTGACCATGGGCATCGACGTCGACATTCCCTGGAAGAAACTGCCGAAAAAGCAGCGCGACTGGATTCTCTTCACCGAAGAAACGCCGACCGTGCCGGTGTACGCCGGGCTGACCCCGGAAGAAACCCGCGTCGCCCTCAAGCGCAAGATGGAACCGAGTTATCAGGGCACCTTCACGGGCGCTCGGCGCTACATCCTGCACACCTTTACCCACTCGCAAAGTGCGCTGATGAAGAAGCGCGTTTCGCAGTTCATGCGCGGCAGCCCGTGCCCGTTGTGCGAGGGCAAGCGGCTCAAGCGCGAGGCGTTGTCAGTGACTTTTGCGGGTTACGACATCGGCGAGCTGTCGCAAATGCCGTTGCTGCAAGTGGCCGAAGTGCTGCGGCCGGTGGCAGCGACCAGTTACCTGGAACAGGCGGAGGAGAGCGGCGACACCCTCAGCCATGCGCAGACGCGCGAGGCCCGCAAACAGCGGGTCGCCCATGGCGCCAGTGGTCACGCCAGCGCGCCGGACGTGCGTCACACGCCGAATCTGTCGCTGGAAAAACGCCTTGCGGCGCAGCGCATTGCTGAAGATCTGCTGGAGCGCGTCAGCACCCTGACCGATCTCGGCCTGGGTTATCTGGCGCTGGAACGCAGTACGCCGACCTTGTCGTCGGGCGAGTTGCAGCGTTTGCGCCTGGCCACGCAGTTGGGTTCGCAGCTGTTCGGGGTGATTTATGTGCTGGACGAGCCATCGGCCGGCCTGCATCCGGCAGATGGCGAGGCGCTGTTCGAGGCGTTGCAACGGCTGAAGGCTGACGGCAACACATTGTTCGTGGTCGAGCATGATGTCGAAACCATGCGCCGTGCCGACTGGCTGATCGACGTCGGTCCGGCAGCGGGTGAGAAGGGTGGGCGGGTGTTGTACAGCGGTCCGCCTGATGGATTGTCGACCGTCGAGGATTCGCAGACCCGGGCTTATCTGTTCGCCGAAAATCAGCGCCCCGAGCGCACCGCGCGCAAGCCGAGCGGGTGGCTGAAGCTGGAGGGTGTCACGCGCAACAACCTGAATAATCTCAGCGCCGATTTTCCCTTGGGCTGTTTCACCTCGGTGACTGGGGTGTCTGGCTCCGGTAAATCCAGTCTGGTCAGTCAGGCATTGCTGGAACTGGTCGGCGCGCAATTAGGCCGGCCGATAGCCGAGGTCGAGTCGGAAGAACCGAGCCTGGAAGATGACACGCCAACCCCCAGCACTGGCCAGATCACCACCGGCCTGGAGTCGATCAAGCGGCTGGTACAGGTTGATCAGAAACCGATCGGACGCACACCGCGTTCCAATCTGGCGACCTACACCGGGTTGTTCGACAACGTGCGCAAACTGTTCGCCGCGACGCCCGAGGCGCAAGCGGCAGGCTATGATGCCGGGCAGTTTTCCTTCAACGTCGCCAAGGGCCGTTGCGCCACCTGCGAGGGTGAGGGTTTCGTCAGCGTCGAATTGCTGTTCATGCCCAGCGTGTATGCACCGTGTCCGACCTGCCATGGCGCGCGCTACAACCCGCAGACCCTGGCGATCCTCTGGCAGGGCTTGAGCATCGCCCAGGTGCTGCAATTGACCGTCGATGAAGCGGTGGCAGTGTTTGCCGAGCAGGCAGGGATCCGGCGTTCGCTGGAGGTGCTGCGCGATATCGGCCTGGGTTATCTGCGCCTGGGGCAACCGGCCACGGAACTGTCCGGTGGTGAAGCGCAGCGGATCAAACTGGCAACCGAGTTGCAGCGCAGTCAGCGTGGCGCGACCCTGTATGTGCTGGACGAGCCGACCACGGGCTTGCACCCCAGGGATGTCGATCGGTTGCTGGAGCAACTCGACACGCTGGTAACGGCGGGGCACACGGTCATCGTGGTCGAGCACGAAATGCGTGTGGTCGCGCAGAGCGACTGGGTGATCGACATCGGCCCCGGCGCCGGCGATCAGGGCGGCAGGATCGTCGCCGCCGGCACACCGCAGAAAGTCGCCGCCAGCAAGAAGAGCAAGACCGCGCCGTTTCTTGCCCGTGCTTTAAGCCGCTGATTGTGGCGCCCTGCCGGACGCCTTCGCGAGCAAGCTCGCTCCCACAGGTTTGATTGGGTTAACCAGATAAGTGGTAACACAGCAGATCCTTTGGGGGAGTGAGCCTGCTCGCGATAGCGGAGTGTCAGTAACAGATGAGTTGACTGAACGGGCGCTATCGCGAGCAGGCTCACTCCTACAGTTTTGCAAGGTGTACCCAGAAAGTTGGTCACGCCCCGGATCCCTTGTAGGAGTGAGCCTGCTCGCGATAGCGGAGTGTCAGTAACAGATGAGTTGACTGAACGGGCGCTATCGCGAGCAGGCTCACTCCTACAGTTTTGCAATGTCTACCCAGAAAGGTGATCACACCCCGGATCCCTTGTAGGAGTGAGCCTGCTCGCGAAGGCGGAGTGCCAGTCGCAGATGAACTGACTGGACGGACGCCTTCGCGAGCAGGCTCACTCCTACAGTTTTGCGAGGTGTACCCAGAAAGTCGGTCACACCCCGGATCCCTTGTAGGAGTGAGCCTGCTCGCGAAAGCGGAGTGTCAGTAACAAATGAGTTGACTGACCGGACGCTATCGCGAGCAGGCTCGCTCCTACAGTTTTGCAATGTCTACCCAGAAAGGTGATCACACCCCGGATCCCTTGTAGGAGTGAGCCTGCTCGCGAAAGCGGAGTATCGGCAACAGATGAGGTCACTGGACGGACGCCTTCGCGAGCAGGCTCGCTCGTACAGGGGGATGTGCGTTTATTCAGGCGCCATCGAGCGTGCGGCGGACCTTGTCGAGCAGTTCGCTGATCTGGAACGGTTTGACCAGCATTTCCATCCCTGTGCCGAGGAAGACCTGGCGGTTGATCGCGGTTTCGGCGTAGCCGGTCATGAACAGGATCGGCAGCCCTGCATTCCAGCCGCGGGCGACATCCGCCAGTTCGCGGCCGCTCATGCGCGGCAGGCCGACGTCGGTCAGCAGCAGGTCGATTGACGGGTCATTCTGCAAGCGCTCCAGCGCCGACTCGATATCCGCCGCCTGCGTGCAGCGATAGCCGGCATCTTCCAGCACTTCGTTGACGAACAAGCGAACAGTGGCCATGTCTTCGACGATCAGCACATGTTCGCCACTGCCTTTGGCATCAGGCACCGGCACAGGCACGTCGGCGCCGGTCGGGTCGTTGGTGCCGGGCAGCATGATCGTCACTTCGGTGCCACGCCGGGCAACACTGCGGATGTGCGCGTCGCCGCCAGACTGACGGGCAAAACCGTAAATCGTCGACAGGCCGAGCCCGGTGCCCTGGCCCAACGGTTTGGTGGTGAAGAACGGTTCGAACACCTTGTCGATCACGTTGTGTTCAATGCCGGTGCCGTCGTCGCGTACCGACAGCGCCACGTAAGCGCCATCGGCCAGATTCGGATCGCCGTGGGAATAAGCGGCGTAAGTGTTGACCCAGATATTGCCGCCGGAGGGCAGGGCATCGCGGGCGTTGATCACCAGGTTGAGCACCGCGCTTTCCAGCTGCACCGGATCCACCAGCGCAATCGCCGGTTTGTTGGTCAGTTCCAGCTTCAGGGTGATGCGCTCACCGATGGTGCGCACCAGCAATTCTTCCAGCGAGCGAACGTGCTCGTTGATATCCACCGGCCGGGTGTCGAGCGGCTGCTGACGGGCGAACGCGAGCAGACGATGGGTCAGCGAGGCCGCGCTCATCGCCGAGTTCAGCGCTGCTTCGGTATAGAACTGCACCTTGTCCAGGCGCTCATCGGCCACGCGTTTCTGAATCAGTTCCAGACTGGTGATGATCCCGGTCAGCAGGTTGTTGAAGTCGTGGGCGATACCGCCGGTGAGCTTGCCCAGTGCATCCATTTTCTGCACTTGAAGAAGTTGCGCTTCGGCGTGCACGCGTTCGGCAACTTCCTTGGCCAGTTGCGTGGTGGTGTCATCCAGCCGCGCCAGATGCGAGCGCTCGCGGTGGCGGTGTTCGGTGACATCTTCGACGAATACCAGGCTCAATTCCGGGGTGCGATACGGCGAAATCTGCCACTGCGTTTCGCGAATCTCGCCTTGCACGCTCATGTTCAGCGTGCCTTTCCAGCGCTCGCCGTCGACCAGTCGCAGACGCAGTTCATCGAGGATCGAGCATTGATCTTCGGCGAAGCATTCACGCAGAGCCTGTGGGTCACGGTTGTCGACGATCAACTGAGCAAAGGCATGGTTGCATTCATGCACTTTCAGATTGGCATCGATTACCGCAATCGGCGCCGAGACGTTGGCGAAAATCTCGCGAAAACGTGCCTCGCTTTCGCGCAGGGCGTTTTCCGTGTCGCGCACCCGCAGCAAGGTGCGCAGCGTCGCCAGCAGTACGTCGGGGTCGACCGGGTGAATCAGGTAGGCATCGGCGCCGGCGTTCAGACCGGTGATGATGTCGCCGGTCTGGATCGAGGCTGCTGACACATGGATCACCGGCAGCAGCGCGGTGCGCGGGTCGGCGCGCAGCAGGCGGACGATATCGAAACCGCTCATGTCCGGCAGGTTGACGTCAAGGATCAACGCATCGAGGGCTTCGCTCTCGATCAGGGCCAGACCGTCACTGCCGGTGCCGGCTTCGAGCACCGCGTAGCCGTGGCGCTCCAGACGCCGGCGCAAGGCGTAACGGGTGGCGACGTTGTCATCGACAATCAGCAGGCGGATGTCACGATTCATCGACGTTCTCCAGAGCGATTGCCAGCGGGATGATGACAAAGAACGTCGAGCCGACGCCCGGGGTACTTTCAACCCCGACTTCACCGCCCAGCAGCGCGGCGAAACGCTTGCACAGTGACAGACCCAGACCGGTGCCGCGTAAGCGTTTCTGCAACGGCGAATCGACCTGGGAGAAGTCCTCGAACAGCGTGTCATGCAGTTCTGGCGCAATGCCGATGCCGGTATCGCTGACGGCGAAGCGCACTTTGTCTTCGCCTTCCATGCGCGTCGAGACGCGCACTTCGCCACGGGTGGTGAACTTCAGCGAGTTGGAAATGAAGTTGCGCAGGATCTGCCCGAGCTTCTTGTCGTCGGTATACAGGCGCGGCAGGCCGAGCGGCTCTTCGAAGATCAGATCCACCGCTGTCGCATCGACGATCGGCCGGAACATGCCGCGCAAGGCGGAAAACAGATCGAACATGTCGAACCAGGCCGGAGAAATGCTGATGCGCCCGGCTTCGATCTTCGCCAGATCGAGCAGGTCATCGACCATGTCGCTGAGTTCCCGGGCAGCAGTGCTGACGAACGCTACCTGCTTGTGTTGCTCGGGACTGAGCGGGCCGTCGAGTTCGTCGGCGAGCAGGCTGTTGATGCTCAGGATCGAGCCCAGTGGCGTGCGGAATTCATGGCTCATGTACGACAGGAACCGGCTCTTCAGATCCGAGGCCTGACGCAGTTCCTCGGCCTGATTGTCGAGCTCGGCGTACAGCGCAAGCACGCCCTGATTGGTTTCATCGAGCTCTTCGCGCAGGGCAGTGGTTTCACGCTGCAACTGGGCGATGAGCGCCGCCTGCTCGGCAGGGCTCAGGGTTGTCGATTCAGCCATGGGCGGCCTCCAGAGCAACGACCAGTACCGTCACGTCATCGCGGCCGCGACAGAAGTCCCGGTGCAGGACGCTGGCTATCACGGCGGGATGGCGATGCACCAGGCCGGGGTAGTCTGCAAGATTCCAACGGGACTGTAAGCCGTCGCTGTACATGATCAATAAATGTCCGTTCACGTGAGCATAGTCAAAGGGTTTGGCTTTACGGTACTGGCCGCCAACGATACCGGGGTGCGAGGCCAGACCGCGGGATTTGCCAGGCTCCAGCAGACTGGCGCCGATATTACCGACACCGGCGAACGTCAGGCCGTCGCGCTGGCTGTCGAACTGGGCGAACGCCACGGCGCCGCCGCGGGTGCCGAGCATTTCCTGATGCAGGTCTTCCATCAATACCACAGGATCGGCGAACGGTGCCCGGGCGAATGCTTGTGCCCCGGCCAGGCCTGCGCGCTCGGCGTCTTCGCCATGGCCGAGGCCATCGACCACCAGCGCGCTGATCCGCGAACCTTCAAACTTCAGGTGCCAGACATCGCCGCAGGCTGGATCGGCATGCAACGAATGCTGGCTGACCCCGAAGCGGATATCAGCCTGCCGATCGCTGCGGGCAAAGATCCGCGCCAGCAGCACGGCGCCGCGGTGGTCGGCGTAAACATCGAACACGTCAGTCTGACGCGACACCGCGCCGAGACCGATGCCCTGCGTACCGCCGGTGGAAAAGCCATCCGCCAGACACGCGTCCAGGTCAAAGCCCTGCGCGCGATCCACGGTCTGCATCTCGATGGCGAAACCGTTGCCTGGTCGTGGCAGTACGCGCAGGTGAAATTCGCCGCGTCGGGCATGCTTGAGCACGTTACTGGCCAGTTCGGTTGCCACCAGCGCCACGCGCCCGGCGTCGTTTTCATCGAAGCCATGCTGCTCGGCAAGTTTCTGCGCAGTGCGCCGTGCGTGACCGATCTGGCTGCTGTCCTCGATCGGCAGGACTTGGGTCAACGACCCGGTGATATTCATGTCCATCGTGTGATCGTGATGCGCGTGCCTTTACCGGGCTCAGTGTCGAGTTCGAATTCATTGACCAGGCGTTTGGCGCCGGTCAGGCCCAGGCCCAGACCGCTGCCGGAGGTCCAGCCGTCGGTCATCGCCAGTTTGATGTCAGGGATGCCCGGGCCTTCGTCGCGAAAGGTCAGACGCAGACCGACCCGGCCGTTTTCCTCGAGGACCTGCCAGTCCATGTCGCCACCACCGCCATAGACCATGGTGTTACGCGCCAGCTCGCTGACAGCGGTCACCAGTTTGGTCAGGTCGATCAGGCGCATGCCGCACTCGGTGGCGAGCTTGCGCGTGGTCTGGCGGGCCAGCACCACGTCCTGTTCAATGAGAATGGGTTGAGTACCGCTGCTGCGCACGGTCATTGTGCAAGTACTCGCTCCCGCAGCAGTTTCATCCCGCGTTCAACGTTCAGTGCGGTACTGACGCCCGGCAATGTCATGCCCAGCTCAACCAGGGTGATCGCCACCGCCGGCTGCATGCCGACCAGCACGGTTTCGGCGTCCATGATTTTCGACAGCCCGGAAATCGTGCCGATCATGCGCCCGATGAACGAATCGACCATGTCCAGCGCCGAAATGTCGATCAACACACCGCGCGCCGAGGTCCGGCTGATGCGCTCGGACAGATCGTCCTGCAGGGTCATCGCGAGTTGATCATGCATGTCGACCTGAATGGTCACCAGCAGGAATTCGCCCATTTGAAGAATCGGAATACGTTCCATGGTCAAGCCGTCTTGACTAGGCTGACACCCAAGCGGGTCAGGGCCAGTTTCAATGCGTCGGCCAGGTTGGCCTTGGTCACTACGCCTTGCAGATCCAGACCGAGGTGGACGATGGTTTGAGCAATCTGCGGACGCACGCCGCTGATGATGCAATCGGCGCCCATCAGGCGGATCGCGGTCACGGTTTTCAGCAGGTGCTGGGCAACCAGTGTGTCGACGGTCGGCACGCCGGTGATGTCGATGATGGCGATTTCCGAACCGGTGTCGACGATGCGTTGCAGCAGCGATTCCATCACCACTTGAGTGCGCTGCGAATCGAGGGTGCCGATCATTGGCAGGGCGAGGACGCCGTCCCACAGCTTGACGACCGGGGTCGACAGTTCCAGCAATTCTTCCTGCTGACGCTTGATCACCGCCTCGCGGGATTTCTGGAAGGTGCCGATGGTGTGCATGCCGACGGTGTCGAGCAGTTCGGACACTTCCAGCAATTGCTCGGCGAGCAGTGCCGGCTGGTCCTGATAATGGTTTTGCAGCAGGGCGAACAACGGACCCTTCAGAGCGAAGATGAAGTTGGCAGTTTGCTGGGAATCCTGGCCGAGCAGGGCGCGGCTTTGCGACAGCTTTTCAAGGAACTGGCGGGTATCTTCCCAGCCTGCGGCGGCAATCTTGCTGCCATTGCCGTTTTCCAGGCCGGTCAGCAGCAGGCTCAGCAAATCGCGGGTCTGTTGCGCGAGGTCATGTTCCTTGAGATTGCGCGTGGCGCCGCTGGCTTCGAGGCGTTTGGTCCATTCGCTCAGCAGTTGCGTCTGGTTGTTCTTGATTGCTTCGACTGTGCTGTTCTGCAGTGCTGCCATGTGCGTGTCGCTCCGATACGTATTGGGGGCCGGCGCAGCGAAATGGCCGGCGCGAATTGACTGACATTTGCCGCTTGAAATAGTTGTTCATCCAGCGCTGAATTTTTCTGCCTGCCGCGTCGAACACCCCGGTAACTCTAGTCGGCGTGGCAGCAGGCAACGATCTTTTGAACGAATCTACGGCGTCAGGCTTCGAATCTGCATGCCCGACGTTTTCCAGTCGTGCTGGAAGAAGGAGGCAGGACTATGAATGAGGTGGATATGAACGAGCAAGCGCCGCAACAGCAAAATCAGTCCTCTGAGTCGATTAACCGCAACGATCCGGCGATCGACCCGCAAACACCGGGGCAAACCAAGCCTGCACCGGCCGAAAAAGGGCAGGCCGACAGTGCGGCCAGCGAAGTTGATCAGAAACAGCATCACGACGACAACAACAACGAATTCAGCCCCGGCTTCAAGCCTGACCCGGACCGCCCCGCACCGGGCGAAAGCACCGACGCCGATATCGACACCGATGGCGGTTGATCGGCAGAACGTAAAAAGGCCGCATCGATGGATGCGGCCTTTTTTATTGCCCGGGCGTTTATTTGCTCGGGTGTTTGGCTTGCAGCTCTTTGGCGTGGGCCAGATGTTTTTCCAGCGCCGGCAGCATTTTCTGCGCGAACGCTTTCAGTTCAGTAGCGCCCTTGGCTTTGTCATCGGTCACGGTGTTCGCCTGCTTCTTGAACAGCTCGATGGTCTCTTCGTGAGCCTTGACCTGGTTGTTGGCGTAGGCCGCATCGAACGATTCATCGCGCATGTCGAGAATCTTTTCCTTGGCCTGCTTGACCAGGGTGGTGTCGTCAGGGACTTCGATGTCATTGGTGGTCGCGATCTTCTTCAGCTCTTCATTGGCCTTGGTGTGATCAGCGATCATTTGGTTCGCGAAGGCTTTGATGTCGGCAGACTGGCTTTTTTCCAGTGCCAGCTTGCTGGTTTCGATTTCGGCGATGCCACCGGCGGCGGCATTGTCGACAAAGTCGTTGTCGGTCGCGGCAAAGGCGCTGCCCATGCCGGCAGACAGTGCAACAGCCAGAGCGAGATGACGCAGGTTGAATCCGTCCATTGGGTATCTCCACGCAGGTTTTTGTGAGCGTTATCCAATGGAGCGAAGGCACAAGCCAAAGGTTTTATCGCATTTACGACAGGGCGACGAACGGCAACCGCTGGTCTGACAGGGAGTCGACAGAAGTCATCGGGCAAGGCCATGCTGATAATGAGTCAGCGCATCGGTCGCGCTGGTTGTCGATCAAATTGATGGAGGTGTTTCATGCCGGTTTCACATGATCTGTATCAGGACCTGGGCTGCAGGAAGGAAGAGATCGAGCAAAAACGCTCCGAGGATCCGAAGCTGGATTCGTTGCTTAACAAGTATTTTGATGTCGATAAAGCGGTCGTCGAGGCCGAGAACGCCAAGTCAGACGCCCCCACTGACGATGACCTGAAAAAGCTCAAAGAGAAGCGTGTAATCGTCAAGGAGCAGGTCGTCGCCCAACTGGCGGGGCAGCCGCTGACGGGCCAGTAATCGCCCGACCCGTGGTCATTTTTCCAAGGGAACGGCTACGGCTTACGGCACCTCCAATGTGCAGAGTCTGCAAACCATCGACTCGTTGCGAGGTGCCACATGAACGACCCCAGATTCCCCAGTGAAGAGCAGGGCGGTTTCGACCCGATTCCCACCCGTCCCGAACCGAACAGCCCGGCGCATACCACTGCGCATCCTGAAGAACCGGTCGAGGAGCTTCCCGAAGACGACGATCCGGACAAGTTCGATAGATCCAGCAACTGACAGGCCGCTATCGCGAGCAGGCGCACTCCTACAATTTGAAATGCGTACCTCTGTAGGAGTGAGCCTGCTCGCGATAGCGCAATTCAATTCCGCGCAAATCCCGCTGACTCACTTCAGCGCCGAATCCAACCCTATCCGCCCCATATGCCCCGCCTTCAACGAGCCGAAATACAACCACTGCCCGTACTCGCGCACGGTAGTGATCGGCGAGTAATTGCCATCGCTCGCATCCTGCAGATTGGCGATCACTTTGCCGTCCAGATCCAGACCGAGGACAAACCCACGCTTCTCCACAGGCTTGGGCAAGACCGTCAACGCCCGCACGATCATCTTGCGCAAAAACGGATGTTCAGCCGTGCCGTCGAGCAAGGCATTGCGCGGCGCATACAGGGCTACCCAGAAACGATCGCTGCCATTGAACGAGAGGTTGTCGGGCAGCCCTGGCAAGTTGTCGATGAACACGTCGTGGGTGCCAGCCTTCGGCCCGCTCAGCCAATAGCGGCTGATGCGGTAGGCGCCGGTTTCGTTGACCAGCACATAGGCCTCGTCCGGGCCAAGAGTGACGCCGTTGGCGAATTGCAGTTTGTCGAGCAGCACGCTGGTCTTGCCGGTCTGAAAGTCGTAGCGCAGCAAGCGTCCGTCGGCGCCGTGCTCGATGATGGCCTCGCCGTCCTGGCCGTAGCCCCAACGGCTGGAGGCATCACTGAAGTAGGCGTAGTGGCCTGACTTGTCGACCGCTACATCATCAGTGAATCCGAATGGCACACCGTTGGCTTCCGTGGCCAAAGGAATCATTTGTCCCTGCGCATCCAGCGACAGCAAACCCTTGACCGCATCGGCAATCACCAGCATGCCGTTCGGATGCCGGGCCAGGCCCAACGGGCGGCCACCGGTATCGGCGAGCACCTTGCGCTGCGTGCCGTCGAGGCTGCTGCGAATCAGCCTGCCGTCATGTAATCCGGTGATGAGGAAGTCGTCCTCCAGCAATAAGGCTTCGGGGCCTTCGATGTCGCTCGGCCCGACCTTCGCCACACCTTTGAGCCGCTTGTTGTCCGCGTAGATACCGTCTTTCAGCGAGGGCGCCGGTGGCGGTGTCCAGGCCACCGGTTCGACTTTGGTTGGCAGCAAAAGCACGAAGGCAATGACGAGAACGATCAGCAGGCCCGGCAGATGACGTAATTTCACGCGCTGGCCCTCGCCGCGCCGATGAACTGTGCGGCCGTGGCGCGCAGGGCGAGCATGGACGCCGCAGATTCGCGTTCGATGCGCCGCTTGAGCAACAGGCGATTGGCGAGGCGCATGAGCAAGCCGTCAAAGCGATATTCCAGCGTACGCACGAAGCGCGTGCTGCCAGCCTCCGCCGAGCACTCGTAAGTCAGCCGCAAGGACAAGCCCTGATCGCTTTGCGCGCGGGCGCACCAGCGCCGTCCCGGCAGATATTCCGTCACTTCCCAGCGCAAATGGCCGGCACGTCCGCCGGCATGAATGTCCTCTTCGAAGCGCGCACCGGCATGCAGCGGACCTTGCGGACCGTCAATCTTCAATGAGGAGGGATGCCAGTCCGGCCAGTGACTGACGCTGGCGGCATAGGCCAGCACGGCGACCGGCTCGCCGGCGATGTCGATCTCGTGCTGCATGCGCGTCATGGGCATATCTGAATATCTCAAAGGGGCGGGTTCCGGCTCGCGATACAGCGTGCCGAACAGGTAGTCCATCAAGGGCAGAACGATGTTGAAATTGCGTTCCTGCATGCGCTCGCGGCGATGATGCAATTCATGCAGACGGCGCATCTGGCGGATCCACGGCAAACGGCTCAACGGATTTTGCGGCGGCAGATGTTCGCAGGCATGGAACACTTCGTAGAGCAGATAACCAAGCACCATGCACCCGGCGAACAGTCCGGCGACATTGGCGTTGACCTGCGCGAGCAGCCACCACAGGGGCAGGGTGATCAGCAGCGTATGAATGACGATCAGCCAGGCCGGAAACAGAATCACCCGCCAGTCTCGCGCACTGTCGTAGGTCATATGGCCGGGGGTGAAAAAGCTGTGATGGTCGCCGGCATGCCGGGCGTAGAACATCTTTGCGAACGCTTTTTTCTGATGACCGAGATGGCGATGGACCATGTACACGCCGAAATTGAACAGCAGCAGGGTCAACGGCACGGTCAGCCATTCCAGCCAGCTCACTGAATGCACCGTGCGCCAGAACGCAGCGATAGCGAGAATGCCGAACAGCAGCACGAACATGCCGTGCAGCCATGGGTTGTACAAAGGGTGAATGGCCGCACGGTAGCGGCTGCGAAATGTCTCGGTGGTCTGCCTCAACGCTTTCACCTGCGGGTATTGTCGTTATACCCGGCAGAGTAGCCGATCCGCTGATGTCTGCAGGGCCAACCTTGAGGTCACAAGCGCCATGCTCCGGACTGCGCCTGCGGTGTCAGCTCAGAGGGTTCCAGCGCTGCGACCAGTCGTCATCGGTGCGGATCACTTCGCGGAGCAGATCGAAGGCCTGCTGCAGCACGGCCGAGTCGCGATCGCGCGAATACACCAGGTAGGTCGGGTAGCCGAATTCCGGCGCTTTGGTGACGGCTTCCAGCGCACCGGTTTCCAGATACGTGCGCACGACCCGGGTGCGGAAATAGCCGCTGCCGCCATGTTCGAGGATGTATTGCAGGGCCAGCGGGCCGAGGTTGAAGCTCAGCGCCGCTTTGGCTTTTTCCGGCAGCGCGGCGTCATGTTGACGGCGGAAGTCAGGGCCCCAGTCGATGTAGACGTAAGGATCAGGGCGCTCGGGCGCGCGCACCAGAATCAGCTTTTCTTCCAGCACTTGTTCGACCTGTAGCCCGGGCCAGTATTCCGGCTGATAAACCAGCGCGGCATCGAGCACGCCGAGTTCGAGCTGACGCAGCAGGTTTTCGCCATCGCGGATTTCCATGCGCAACGCATGTCCGGGGATTTTCTCGCGCAGTTCCGCCGCCCAACTGAGCATCAGCGGATTGCACAGGCTGACCTCGCCACCGATGTGCAGAACGTTGTGATAACCCTCGGGCAGCGGCAAGTCGCGGCGCGCGGCTTCCCAGGTCTGCACCAGTTGATTGGCGTAGATCACGAACGCTTCGCCATTGGCCGTCAACTTCGCCCCGGCGCGATTGCGCACGAACAGCGTACTGCCCAATTGGCTTTCGAGTTTCTGCACCCGTGCGGTGATCGCGGTCTGCGTGACGAACAGCTTCTGCGCGGCGGCGGCGAGACTGCCGTGACGAACGATTTCGAGAAAAGTGCGGGCGAGGTCGATGTCCATGGGGCGGGGCCGGTGTCTGGGGTGGGGCGCATTGTAAGTCAAAAGCCCCTCACCCTGGCCCTAACCCTGGGGGAGGGCCAGGGTGAGGGGAAAGCAGACACCACAAGATCAACTGGCCAACTCGGTGCGCTCAAGCAAGCCCACTCGCGCCCAATCCTCTATGAGGCGCGCCGGCGTGCCACACACCCTGCGCTTGTAGACGAAGTGGCTGCACTTTTCGGCAAAGCGATTGCGGTCATGCAGCATGTCCTCCTGCATTTGCTCCAGCTCCGCGTCTCGGCATCGACGGATCAGTGCCTGATCGATCCGCAACTTGCGTTCGCGCACCGCCGCATAAGCGGGATCACTCAATACGCTATTCGCTCGTTGCAGCAGCCACAGGGAAAACTCGTCCGGACTGCGCGGGCCGATCTCCTGAACCATGCCCAGTTGCCAGGCTTGCACCGCACTGATCGGCAGGCAGGCCTGGGTCAATTGCTCGGCGATCGTCGGGCCGACGGCGCGGGGCAGGCTGTAGGTCCAGTATTCCGAGCCATACAGACCCATGCTTTTGTAGTGCGGATTGAGCACGATATCGGCGCGGGCAAACACGATGTCCGCCGCCAGCGCCAGCATCACGCCGCCCGCGCCGGCGTTGCCGGTCACGCCGCTGACCACCAGTTGCCGCGCGCTGAGCAGTTCGGCGCAGACATCGTCGATTGCCTGAATGTTGGCCCAGGCTTCGGCGCCGGGATCCTGCGCGCCTTGAATCACGTTCAGGTGCACGCCGTTGGAAAAACTGCCCCGGCCGCCCCTGATCAGCAGCACTTGCGTATCCCGGGCCTTGGCCCAACGCAGTGCCGCGACCAGGCGCTGGCATTGCTCGGTGCTCATCGCGCCGTTGTAGAACTCGAACGTCAGTTCCCCGACATGCCCGGACTCACGGTAACGAATCGGCTGATACGCTTCGTCGCTGAACGGCTGTGTGGCGATCGACCAGCCCAGCACTGGCACATGGTTGAGTTGTCCGGCCAGCACATGCCGGGCCGGTTGCTTGAAGGTTTCCTCGCTGGGTTGAGGTTTGCGTCGCAGCGCGCCGATCCACAGGCTCTGGTCGCCGGCAGCGATCAACACCGCGTCGTCATGTACCGCAAGAATCTCGCCGGGCGTGCCTCTTCGCGAGTCAAGGTGAGCGTCATACAGGTAATACTGCCGGCCAGCCAGACTTGCCAGCACGCCCGGTTGCCCGTCTGCTGCGTCGATACAGCGCTTGATGACGCGCGCGCAATCGTGCCAGCTGAAGCTGCGATCAGCCTGTTTCATGTTCGGTTGCAGGCGCCCGCGCACGCTGGGATCGGCGTAATCCAGTTCCACCGGCCGGAACCCTTCGACGAATTTTTCCACCACCTCGCGGATGCACACCATCGCCGCATCGCTGACGCGGCCGTTGTACAGCTCGGATTTGCGCAGGCCCGCGGGCAGGTTGAATTCGCAGGTGGCCCACACCGGCCCGGCGTCCATTTCTTCGACCGCCTGCAGCGCGGTGACACCCCAGATCGGCAGTTCGTTGCTGATCGCCCAATCCAGTGCGCTGGCGCCGCGGTCGCCAACGATGCCGGGATGAATGATCACCACCGGACGCCGGGCATCGGCCCAAAGTGCCTGTGGCACACGGTCCTTGAGAAACGGGCAGATCACCAGGTCGGCGCCGCTGTGCTCGACCTGTTCACACACCGAAGCCGGGTCGGTAAACAGCACCACGCTGGGCAAGTGCCCAGCGTGACGCAGTTCCAGCCAGGCCCGTTGCGTCAGGCCGTTGAACGCTGACGCCAGCAGAATGATCTTGAGCGATTGCATGGGATTCTTCCTTGAGTGAGTCGGCCGCAGGCTCCCGGTGAGCCTTCCCTGGCTTTCGATGGAGCGGGAAGCGTACGCAGTGCTTGCACGTCCACAGGTGACCGAGGTCAACGTTGTGTCAGGCAAGGCGAGAATTCACGCGCTGAAATTTCCGTTCAGGTCCTACGGAAACAGGAGTGTTTCGATCAGATACGTGGATATTTCTGACGACTTTTTCAGGTTGGTCGTCGGACGCTGGGGCTATAGCATCAGTCCTGACATTGAAGTCATCGAGCGCACAGATCGCTCCGGACCCGTACAAAGGATGGAACATGCGAATCCCACTGATTGAAAGCCATACGCCTGCTTATTCCCCTCGCCATTACTGGCGCGACGATCGCGCCAGATGCCCCTCGGAGGACGTCGCCATGCCGACTGCCAAAGCGCCCCGGCTCACCGGCTTGAAGAAGCTCGAGGGCAAGCCTCTGGAGTTGCTGTTGCGTGGTCAGGACACCGGCGACGACCCGATGCTCGTCCTGCGCTGCACAAGCGAAGGATTCGAGCTGCTCGATGTGGTCAACATGATTGCCTCCTCCGAGCTGTACCAGCAGGGCGAGATGGTCAAACGCATCACCGGCAGATCCGTGAGAACTGTGCGACGTCTGCTCAAGGAAGGCGCGCCGGTGCGTCTGGACACGCCGCAGAGCATCCTCGCTTATCAATATGCCGCGGCACTGGAACTGGCCACCGAAGTGTTCGGGCGTCAGGCCAAGGCCGAATCCTGGCTGAAGCAACGCGCAACCTACTTCTATGGCTATGTGCCACTCGATCTGGTGGGACACGCGTTGGGGTTCAGGATGGTGGAGGAGTATCTGAACCAGATCAAATACGGGGTTTATCAATGAATCCCTTGCCCTGGGATGATCGCTGGTACGCCTGGCGGCTGGATCGCGCGGTGTACAGCGAAACCTGGGACAGCGGTCTGGGTTCGAAACGGGACGGCGGCCGCTGGAATACGCCTGGACGGCGAGTCGTGTACGCGTCAGTCGATCCATCCACAGCGATTCTTGAGGTGGCCGCCCATGGCAGTTTCGACGCGCTTGATCAGGAACCCTATGTGTTGACCTGTTTTGAAATCGTTCACCAAGCCAGCGTGAGAATCGTGCAGCCGGAGGATGTGCCCAATCCGCACTGGCTCACCCCGATGAAAACCTCGCCCAACCAGCGAAAGTTTGCCGATGCACTGTTGGCTGAACACCCTTTTGTATTGGTGCCTTCGGTGGCAACGAGGCACTCGTGGAATTTGCTGGTGAGTTGCGATCTGGCGGAGGGTCAGTTCAGGATGGTTTCGCAAGAGCGGTTCGGGCTGGATACGCGGTTGTTGCAGGAGGTTTGATCGTATCGGCGAGGTCCTGCGGATCCAAGACCACGCTTGTCAGGTTCCGGAAGGGCTTCGGAGCAAATGAGCCGCTGCCAGCTACATTCGCGGCGGCTCGGTCAGAAAAGAGCTTGATGGAACGGCTGCAGCCAAGCACTAATCCACATTGCAATGACACGCAGTGCTTGAAACGACAAATCCCGCCACATGGGCGGGATTTGTTTGAACCCAGCAGCTTCTTACGAAGGGAACAGCTCGGACAGTTTCATCGACAGCATCATGTCGCCTTCAACGCGCAGCTTGCCGCCCATGAACGCCTGCATGCCGTCGGTTTCGCCGCTGACGATACCTTTCAGGGTTTCGCTGTCCAGCACCAGCGTGCAGTTGGCGTCCGGGTTTTCACCTTCCTGGATGTCGCAGGTGCCGTCTTTGACGATCAGCGCGTATTGCTTGTCTTCGTCGGTGATGTTGAAACCGAAGACCAGGTCCAGACCGGCAGCGGCTGCTGGGTTGAACTTGGCTTGCATTGCTTTTACGGCATCAGCTACGGAGGTCATGGTTCGATCCTTTCTTGGTCATGGGAGCTGGGTGGTTACAGCCAGGGTCACAGTAAGCCGGACTCAGCGAAAAGTGATGAGTTCCGGGGCCTTCAGCAGTTGCAGGTGTGCGTGACTGTTGAAGGAAGCCAGAGCCACCTCGCGACCGCGAAACTTCAGTTGGTTGAGCGAGGTGTTGACGATTTGCCAGTTCAATTCAAAGGCCTGTCGGGCAGGCATTTGCGTAATCAGGTGGAGCAGGGCGGTGATGGTGCCGCCGGAAGTGAACACGGCGATTTTCTGGTTTTTTTCCGCCAGATCGAGAATACGGTGCAGACCGGCCTGAACGCGCTCGACGAAACCCAGCCAGCTTTCCAGCCCCGGGGTGTCATGAGTGCCCGCGAGCCAGCGTTCGACGATCAAAGCAAAGATGCGCTGGAATTCACCGCGGTTCTGCGCGGCATTGCGCAGGATGTCGAGAGCTTCCGGCTCTTCCGGCAGCATCGCCGGGAGCAGGGCGCGGATGACTGCATCGGCATCGAATTCGTTGAAGGCGGAATCGGTTTCAAGAACGGGAACCGGCAGGCCTCTGGCACTGAATTGTTCCAGGGCACTGGTGGCGGTGTGCTGTTGACGACGCAGGTCACCGGCAAGGCAGCGGTCGAAGTTGATGCCCAGATCGGCAAGGTGCTGGCCGAGGATTTCTGCCTGACGCACGCCGGTCGGTGACAGGACGTCGTAATCGTCTGCACCAAAGGAGGCTTGGCCATGTCGTATCAAGTAGATGCTGCCCACGTCCGCGTCGTCCCGGTACGTTGAAGGTCAGGCGAGGTTATGAGGATGGCGGAGAGCTGTCAATGAAAAAACATACGCTTGTTTGAAATGCCCGTTACAGGCGTGTTGCCAGAGGTTTCACGGCTGGCCGACGAGCCGGCGCATGGGTATGCTGGAGCCATTCCGCGTGTGTTTCACGTTCACGCATTGCATTGAGGAGTCTCTGTGGATTTTTTCACCGAATACGCCAGCTTCCTGGCCAAGACTGTCACCCTGGTGGTCGCCATTCTGGTGGTGCTCGCCAGTTTCGCCGCGTTGCGCAGCAAGGGACGGCGCAAATCGGCGGGCCAGTTGCAAGTCAGCAAGCTCAACGATTTCTACAAAGGCCTGCGTGAGCGCCTGGAGCAGACCCTGCTCGACAAGGATCAGCTCAAGGCATTGCGCAAGGGCGAAGCGAAAGCCGAAAAAACCGCGAAGAAGCAGAAGACCCAGCCAGAGCCGAAGTCCCGGGTATTCGTGCTCGACTTCGACGGCGATATCAAGGCTTCGGCCACCGAGAGCCTGCGTCACGAGATCACCGCGCTGTTGACCCTGGCCACGCCGAAGGACGAAGTGGTTCTGCGCCTGGAAAGCGGCGGCGGCATGGTGCACAGCTACGGTCTGGCGTCGTCACAACTGGCCCGAATCCGCGATGCGGGTGTGCCGTTGACCGTTTGCATCGACAAGGTTGCGGCCAGCGGCGGCTACATGATGGCGTGCATCGGCGACAAGATCATCAGCGCTCCATTCGCGATACTCGGTTCCATCGGTGTGGTCGCGCAGTTGCCTAACGTCAACCGCCTGCTGAAGAAGCATGACATCGATTTCGAAGTGCTGACTGCCGGTGAATACAAGCGCACCCTGACGGTGTTTGGCGAAAACACCGAAAAGGGCCGTGAGAAATTTCAGGAAGACCTCGACATTACCCATCAGCTGTTCAAGAACTTCGTCGCCCGTTATCGCCCGCAACTGGCAATCGATGAAGTGGCCACCGGCGAAATCTGGCTGGGGATCGCTGCCCTGGAAAACCAGTTGGTCGACGAACTGAAGACCAGCGATGAATATCTGGCGCAGAAAGCCAGACAGGCCGAGGTTTACCATCTGCATTACGCCGAGCGTAAAAGCCTGCAGGAACGCATCGGCATGGCTGCCAGCGGTTCGGTGGATCGTGTGCTGTTGAGCTGGTGGAGCCGCCTCACCCAGCAACGCTTCTGGTAAACGAGCAGGCATAAAAAAACGCCGGTCAATGACCGGCGTTTTTGTGTCCGCAGTAAATCCGCAGGCTTAGCGCCGACGAAACAACGGCAGCGGCTCGTCACTGGCGGCCTGGTAGGTCACCGAGAAGTCCTTGAGACCTTCCAGCGCTTCGTACGGATCTTTGTCCGCACGAATGGCAAAGGCATCAAAGCCGCAGCGGTGCATGTAAAACAGCTGGTCGCGCAGCACGTCACCAATTGCCCGCAGTTCGCCTTTGAAACCGTAACGGTCGCGCAGCAGACGGGCATTGGAGTAACTGCGGCCATCGGTGAACGCCGGGAAATTCAGCGCGATCACTTGAAACTCACTTACGTCTTCACCGATTTCTTCGGCTTCCTCGTCGGCATCCAGCCACACGCCCAGACCGCCATCACGGGCCTTGAGCATGCGGCTGTGTTCGCGCCACAACTGCAGAGGAACGATCAGATCGTCGCAGTTGCTGATCTCGTCGATGTTGAAATCCTTGGGCAGCAAGTGCCAGGTTTCGTCGACGACTTCGTTGTTCTTAATGATTCGCTGCATAGACGCGTTCCTTGAAGAGGTCGATGCCAATACGCTGGTAGGTGTCGATGAAGCGCTCGTCTTCGGTGCGTTGCTCAACGTACACGTCGATCAGCTTGGAGATCACGTCCGGCATGGCTTCCTGAGCGAAGGACGGGCCGAGGATCTTGCCTAGGCTCGCATCCCGGCTGGCGCTGCCGCCGAGGGAGACCTGATAGAACTCTTCGCCTTTCTTGTCCACGCCGAGGATGCCGATGTGGCCCACGTGGTGGTGACCGCAGGCGTTCATGCAGCCGGAGATGTTCAGGTCCAGCTCACCGATATCGAACAGGTAGTCCAGATCGTCGAAGCGGCGCTGGATCGATTCGGCAATCGGGATCGACTTGGCGTTGGCCAGCGAGCAGAAGTCGCCGCCCGGGCAGCAGATGATGTCGGTCAGCAGGCCGATGTTCGGCGTGGCGAAACCGCCTTCACGCAACTCGCCCCAGAGGGTGAACAACTGACTCTGCTCGACGTCGGCAAGAATGATGTTCTGCTCGTGAGAGGTGCGCAGCTGACCGAAGCTGTAGCGGTCGGCCAGATCGGCGACGGCGTCGAGCTGTTTGTCGGTGATGTCGCCGGGGGCAACACCGGTCGGCTTCAGCGACAGCGTCACAGCGACATAGCCAGGCTTCTTGTGCGCCAGGGTGTTGCGGCTGCGCCAGCGGGCGAAACCCGGATGCTCTTTGTCCAGATCGGCCAATTGCGCGGTCTGGTTTTCGAGGGTCTTGTAGTCCGGATCGACGAAGTGCTTCGCAACGCGATGCAGTTCGGCTTCGGTCAGCGTGGTCTGGCCACCGCGAAGGTGCTCCATTTCCGCATCGACTTTCTGCGCGAACACTTCCGGAGTCAGCGCTTTGACGAGGATCTTGATCCGCGCCTTGTATTTGTTGTCACGACGGCCATAGCGGTTGTACACACGCAGAATGGCGTCGAGGTAGCTCAACAGGTCCTGCCATGGCAGGAATTCGTTGATGAATGCGCCTACCACTGGCGTACGACCGAGGCCACCGCCAACCAGCACGCGGAAGCCCAACTCGCCAGCAGCGTTATGGACAGGTTCCAGACCGATGTCGTGGACTTCAATGGCAGCACGGTCACTGGTCGAACCGTTGACGGCGATCTTGAACTTGCGCGGCAGGTAGGCGAATTCCGGGTGGAACGTGGTCCACTGACGGACGATCTCGCACCATGGGCGTGGATCGATCACCTCATCGGCGGCGACGCCGGCAAACTGATCGGTGGTGACGTTGCGCAGGCAGTTGCCGCTGGTCTGAATAGCGTGCATCTGCACGGTCGCGAGTTCGGCGAGAATGTCCGGGATGTCTTCCACGGCCGGCCAGTTGAACTGCACGTTCTGCCGCGTACTGATGTGGGCGTAGCCCTTGTCGTAGTCGCGGGCAATCCTGGCCATCATGCGCACCTGGCGCGAAGTCAGTTGGCCGTAAGGCACCGCCACCCGCAACATCGGTGCGAAGCGCTGGATATACAGGCCATTCTGCAGGCGCAGGGGGCGGAATTCTTCTTCGCTCAGCTCACCTGCCAGATAGCGTCGGGTCTGATCACGGAACTGCTTGACGCGGTCCTCGATGATCCGCTGATCGTACTCGTCGTATACGTACATATAAGTCCTGTTCTCAGGCTTGGGCTACTCGGAAAACGCTGCGTTTTCGCTTGCTGGAGTCCGATGATGCCTCTGCAATTCTGCGCGCACGGCCGCGCACTCCTGACGGAGCCGGGGCAATATACCCGTTTGCAGTTATGCGCAAAAGTGATGTTTGAGTATATGGAAAGAACCAAATCGCCTAACACGCATCACTGTCAACTAATCCACATTTGTCGTGCGGACAATCATCGTCTTAACTGTGATCGAGTCTTTGTGCAATCACCGATAAAACCGACAAGAGGCGATGCAATGAGCAACCCGACCAAAGCCAGAAAAAGCGACAGCAGTGTCGACGCATGGGCCATTCTGTTCCTGATCATTCTCGTAGTAGGGACAGCGGTCTTCTGGGTCAGCCACCAGTAAGCCAGGTTCCGGGCCTTTTCCTGGGCCCGGCCCCCTGCGCATCCGCATGAAGCCATGTAGCCAACGCCTCAGCGTGCCGGTTCACACCCCGGCCAGATGCAGCACCAGTTTGACGATGGCAAACAGCGTCAACCCGAACAGCGCCGTGAACAGAATGCCCAACATCACGAAATGACTGGGTTTGCCATGGGTAAAGTCTCGTTCCCTGTTTTTGCCGCTTTGTACGCCGAACGCCGCTGCCATGACGCTTTGCAACATTTGCCAAAAGGTCGGCGGTTTGTTGTCGACTGGATCGTCCATAAATCCCTCCGCTGAAAGTTGTGCCTCTCAAGCATAGTCAAATAGCGCTCGGCTGTTCGCAGACACGTCGTTACAACTGCCGCCTCTGCCTATATCCCTGTACCGCTTAAGCCACCCATACAAGTGATGTGCTGTCGCTCCATTTACAGGAGCGATGTATGTCCCCCGATTTCCTTATTCCTCAAGCCACGGACAAGCCTGCACCACCGCCTGCTACCGAGAGCCTGCACGGGCCTTTTCTGGAGGCTGCGGTGCCGCCATGGCTGATCGATGCTTCTGCTCTGAGAAAGGCCGAGTTCAAACAGGCCAGGACCGTCCTGCCGAACTGGTACAGCACCATGGCACCGGCACACCGTCGTGTCTTGCATGAAAGCTACGGCCACAGTTTCAGCACGCAGACGCGATTGGACCAGACCATGGCAGCGTTCAAGGACATTGATGCGTTCGCCCGGCCCATCCTGATGCAGGCGCTGAAAAGCCGTTTTCAGGTCGAGGTTGATGTCGACAAAACCCTGTTATGCCTCCGGCGCCCCATACGCGCCGGTCTCCTCGGCGAGGAAATCGGAACTTACGAATCCTTGACGCTCCCTTTGCTGCAGGCGGCGCTGCACAACTTTGAAAGTGACGAATGTCGGTACGGGGCGTTTCACCGCAGCTCCGGGTTCGCAATCCAGAACCTTGCCACGGAGGTCTACACGGCTGTGCCGGTAAACGTGTCGGTCAGAAACTTTCTCGGCCTGTGCCGTGAACTGGATATCGGTGCGAAGTATCAGGCCTATCTCGATTCGTTTTTCCATCCTGAAAACCCCAAGGCCGAGGCGAGGTTGCGCCGGCGGTTCATTGCCAGCCAGAAAACAGCCATGCGTGCGGCGGCTGATCGGGCTTTGTTGAGCAGGGACATTCTGCCGGAAGACCACGCGATGATCATTTCGGTCATCAGAGGCGAGCGACATCCCAGAATCGGTCGCAATCAGGTGTGGTTTCAGGACCTGAGCCTGATGAGGCACAGGTTGGTGGGGTGTGTTGCGTTCAAGATCGCCGAAAGGAATCGCCCCACCGAGGCAGTGATTCTTTATGTGCCGAATGATCCGGTACATCCGCTGAAGCGCTATACCGGCACGCAAATGCAGAGCACCTTCAAGCGGCTGCTTACCGCTCGTGTTCCACGGCAGTCGGCAGACATCGAACCGACGCCTTACCAGCGGTTTCTGAGCCAGTTCTTGCCCTACGAAAAACGTCCTTACTATTTCAGCCAGTTCGTGAAGGTTGCCGACTCTGCGTCCGACTGGCTGACGTCGCCCTGGCGCAAAATACTGGAAGCCACACTGACCGCAATCGAGATATGGAAAACTTCGCCCAAATACGCGAAGAGAGTGCCGGAGCCCGATCCCTACATTGCCGCCGCGTTGATGCCCCACGTGCAGGCTTTTCCTTGGGCTGCCAATTCCGACCTGTGGACTTACCTCTATGAAAAGCACCGCGAGAAGGTCTTCGCTGATGCCCGCTGCCACGCGGTTCCAACCGCCGACGTGGACGCCAGTGCACGCAACGCCAAGCTGTCAGGCCTGCTGCAATTCGGCCTGCTGGCGCTGAATGGGGCGTCGATGTTTGTGCCGGTGCTGGGCGAGATCATGCTGGTGGTGATGGCCGGCCAGTTGTTGTTCGAAACCATCGAGGGCGTGGTCGAATGGAGCGAGGGTGACAGGCACGCCGCCAAGGCGCACTTCGTGGATGTGGCGGAGAACCTCGCGCAGATTGCGGTCATGGCGGCAGCCGGCGCGGGTTTCAAACGGCTGACGGCGGTAAAGGCGGAGCCGCTGATCGAGCAACTGCATCCCGTGACTCTGCCCACTGGCGAAACCCGTCTGTGGAAGCCCGACTTCAGTGGCTATGAACAGCACCTCACGTTGAGTGAATCAGTGCGGCCGAATGCACAGGGGCAGTACCGGATCGACGGCAAAATCTGTTTCCGCCATGGCGGCAGGTTCTACGAACAGACACTCGATGAGTCAACCGCTCAATGGCGTCTCAAACATCCCAGCGATGCCGACGCTTATCAGCCAGTCCTGAGTCATAACGGTCAGGGCGCCTGGCGGCTGGCGCTGGAGCAGCCGATGGACTGGGAGCGACTGACCCTCCTGCGGCGCATGGGGCATATCACCGACGACTTCAGCGATGAATCCCTGTTGATGCTCGCCGATATCAGCGCCGTCAGTGACAACGCCTTGCGCAAAATGCACATGGATCATCTACCGCCACCTCCTGAATTGCACGACGCGATGCGCCTGTTTCGCGCCGATAGGGGAGCCAGGCAAATGATCGAGCAACTGCGCGGAGCGAGGCCCATTGATGAGGGGTATCTGTACGCACTGCCTCTGGTCACCGAAATGCCGCACTGGCCGGCTGATCGGATACTGGAGTTTTTCCTCGGTGCCGAGGGCGAAGGATCGTCGATTCGGTACGGTGCGCAGACGTCACTGCCCGGGTTTGATCGCAAACCGGTCATCCGTATCAGCCGTGCGCAGGTATTGAACGGAGAAATGCCTGCACGAATTCTGGCAGCGCTGCAGGAAAACGAAGTACGCCAGCTCCTGGGCCCGGCCGACGCGCAGTTTCGTCCAGCGAGGCCAGACGCATTCAGTCGCAGGCTCGCCGATTATGCCCATACACGACAGTCGGCCATTTTCGACAGCCTTTACCGAGGCAGCGAACCGCTGGGCATACGTGGGCGCATGCTGCAGCGTGAATGTCCCGGACTCAGCGATGCGGCCGCAGAGGATGTGCTCGATCATGCAACGGCGGCGGAACTGGCTCGAATGGACGCTGCCGGGCGCTCCCCGTTGAAAATGCTCGAAGAGGCTCGCTGGCATGCTCGCCAGGGACGCCAGGTTCGTGCATTCGCCGGTTTGCACAGCGAGAACCTGGCTTCGGCAGACAGCCGAAGGCTGGCACTGTTTGCGCTGAAGCAGTTGCCAGGATGGCCGCAGACATTGCGCCTGGAAATTCGCGAGGGCAGCACAACCGGCGCGCTGCTCGACAGCATCGGTGAGCCCGCGGCACCGGTGAAACGCTATCTGGTCAAGAACGGGCCTGCTTATCAGGCCTTCGATGATCGCGCAGAAGCGCTCAACAGGTTATCGAATGCAGAGGACAGCTTCTATCATTCGCTCCTGCACGCGCTGCCCGATGACATACGCTTGGCCATTGACTTGCCGGAAGGAAGCCCTGGCAGCGAACTGCAACATAAAATCATCGGCTCGGCCCATGCGCATCGACGCCAAGCTGCGCACGTTCTGGCGCCGCAAGCCAAAGCGTTCAAACCACCGGTGCGGGTGAGCGCGAGGCTCAAGGGCTATTACGCCAGTGGCCGAGGCCCAAATCTTGCGCCATCTCTGGAGTCACGGGTGGCGCATCTCTATCCGCAGGCGCGGCAGGCCGAGGCGTTCCTCACCCAGCAACGCGGCAGAAGTAATGCGCAGATCTTCAGCGAACTGGAGTCCCGGCGGGAAGACTGGGAAAGACTCGATACCACCCTGGAGCAATGGCAGGCAGGCCCGACCGGGAGCCAGGCCGCGCTGCACAGGGCGCAAGTTGCTCAGGCACTCAGGAATGCCTGGCGCAATGGCCCGTTGGCCGGGCAAGAGGCCGAAGCCGGGCGCCTGTCGCTGGTGTGCGATACGCCGTTGCCTGCGCTCTCCACCCGTTTTGCCCATATCAATGAACTGTCCCTGACGGGACTGGGCATAACGGATGCCAATGCGGACAGTTTTCTGGCGGCCTTCCCGAATGTCACGGATTTGTCGATCGGCGAACTGGGGCAACAGGCCGTTGGCCCCATGTCTGGGACCGGCGCGCTGACGACGCTGCCGGAGGCGGTCGGCCGAATGCCCGGACTGACCCGTCTGCGTTTTTCCACCGATGCCCCGTTACTGGCGCCGAGCTTTTCTCAACGGCTCAGCTCGCTTGCCAGGCTTGAAGCGCTGCGCATCGATTACTCAGGAGTCGACTCAACCACTCTGCATGAACTTGACCTGACGCCACTGACCCGCCTGCGCAGCCTGCGCATTGACGCGCCCCGTGCCTTGTGGCGATGGCCCGCGTACGTTGAGCGCCTTGCGCTTCTTGAGCGTCTGGATCTGACGCATACGTTGATAGAGACGCTGCCCGAATCGCTGTATCACGATCAAGAGCAGCTTTGGGCCGGGCTGGCGCTCGACTGGTCGAGGGTGACCCCGGCGACCTTCCGGCGCGCTTACGAATACGTCAGCCAATATTCCGGCCCACTGGGCCACCTGCTCGATCTGCATCAGATGGTCGGCGAGTTCTGCCGCGCCGAGCTCGACACGATGGCGCCAATGCCGAATTTCACTGACCCGTTATCCGCAGCGTTCAACGCGGCCTGGGGGACACCGCAGGCCAGAGTGACCGCCATCGAACAGCTTCGGGCGGAGCATGAAGCCATTTTCGCGGCGTTCTACACACCCTCCCTGCGGCATGGAACACGCTATGCGACCCTCCGGCGCCAGTGGTCCACGGGGCCTAACGCCGACGTCGTCAGCGCGCTCAAAACCAACTGGTATGGCACGGTTCGCCAACGGTACGGCCTGACCGCCAACGTGGCGACATTTGACCTGCCGGTGACCCGATCAGGCCACGCCATATCGCCGGCTACAGACTTGATCACCGAGTTGCCGCCACTGCCGGCAGGCAGTTTCTCCCACGTGCGGACAGTGCGCCTGGGAAGGCTGGACGTCCCCATCGAACAGGCTCGGCACTTTCTCCGCGCGTTCAGTCATGTCGAATCACTTGAATTCAGCGGTAATACCTTCACCGAGCTGCCCTTTGCGCCGGATGAGCTGTCAGCGCTGACGCATCTGGATGCAGCGGGCAACAGGATCGAGGTTACGCCTGTCGTGCAGCGGCAGATCGACGGGTTGCAGCGTCTCAGAAGGTTGAATTTGAGTAACAACCCGCTGGGCAACATCAATGTCAGCCTGTTGAGCCGATTGCGTGCCCTGAGCCTGAGATCGACGCAGTTGCGAACCTGGCCCGCCGGTGCCGAAAACCTGCCTCGGTTGACCTGGCTCGACCTGCGAGACAATCGGGTCTTGTCGCTGCCACCGTCGGTGTTGGCCCATCCCGACGCGCTGATGAGAGCCAACCTGACCGGTAACGTATTCAGTCCTGAGGGTGAAGCAAGCCTGCACGCGGCGCTGCGGCGTATCGAGCAGGAACGGTGGCTGGGGCAGGGCACGCTGGCGCGATTCGGCGCAGAACCGGTGCCGGAGGCTTTCCCTCCTGCGGAAACAGGCTGGTCGTTTATCGATCTGATGCTCTCGCTTCCGGAAGCTGCGACGGTGCTTCAAGGGCAAACGGGGCCGTCGACGCAGTTGCAACGACTGACTCGCCTCATGCCGGTCGAGCAAGCGCGGCTTCACTTGCAGAATCTGCGGGCGTCGGGGGCGAGCGATGCGCAGGTCGAAGCACGGATCACCGAATGGCAGCACCTTGGCGAGGCATTGGTCCGTCGGGCGAATGATTGGCTGTACACCCGCGAAGTGCGCACGGACACCTACAGGATCAATGCGCGAGACCGATCGGTCGCGGCGAGGCGCCTCTTCGAAGCCTGGCTGGACGGGCTCACAGAGCCTGTCGACAGGGCCCGGCTGGATCTGGATTTCCAAGGCCTGCAAACCGGTGATTTGCCGGAACTGGCAGTGCCGATTCCAGCAGTCAGAACGCTGGATCTGAGCCGCGTGGGCATGACCACGCGGGGCTCGGACGGGTTTCTCGCGGCTTTTCCCCACGTCGAAACCTTGTACATCAGTGGCAATCCCTTGGGGTCGGTGCCTGCGCCGGTACTGCGAATGCAGCATCTGCAACATCTGGAGATGCAGTATTGCGATCTCGCGGACGCGACGGACCTTTACCCGTTGCTGGCCCGTGCGCGTCTTCGCAGGCTGGATGTCGGCTACAACGAACTTCGTGTCTTCAACCCGCCCGACTTTGGCGCTGTCCAGACCCTGGACTTGCGTTACAACCACCTGACTGCATGGCCTGGCCGTGTATTCGAAGCGCCGCAGTTGCATAGCTTGAACCTGAGCGGCAACGAGCTCACACGCATTCCCGGGGAATTGTTCAGCGGCGAGCACGAGCGTCTGATCCGGGGGACTGACCTCTCCGAGAATCGACGCTTGTCCCTTTCTGCTTTGCAGGACATGCGCCGCTATGCGCGTGAGCAGTCGGCGTCGCACGTGCTGGGAATGTCACGCCGAAACATTGAAACGATGATCGACACACACCTTTTCGGCGATCTGTTCGGTGGCGCAGAAGCGGCCGGCATTCCCGAAGACAACGTCGGCAATGTGGACCTTGACGATCCTGAGGCCGCTGTCCTGCCTGTCGAAGAGGTCCTGGATCCGCTCAACGATGTGGCTCCGAGATCAAGAGATCCGTGGCTCCAGCGCAGCGACGTGACGCTCGCGGCTCGCAGAGCGGACATCTGGGCGCAACTGGCGCAAGAGCCCGATCACCAGCGTTTTTTTCAGTTGCTGCGTTTGTTGCGCGACACGGACGACTTCCGGCTGGTACCGGCCGACCTGACGCGCAGAATGTGGGATGTCATGCAGGCAGCCACCGAGAGCAGCGAACTGCGCCAGTTGCTGTTTCTCGGCGCTGAAAGCCATGGCACGTGCCCGGACGGGCGGATTCTGACATTCAGCGACATGGAAGTGCGGGTGTCGGTGTATCGGGCACTGCACGACATCCCGGTGCATCGGATGGCGCTAAAGGGCCGGGCTTTATTGCGTCTGTCCCGGCAATTGTTTCGTCTGGACAGGATCGAGACGCTGGCTGACGCCGCAGGGCGGGGCAGGGATCGTGCCGAGGTGCGCCTGAAATATCGTATCGGTCTGACCGGTGGCTGGGGCGATGGGGTGGATCTGCCCGGGCAGCCGGCCTACATGCTCTATGACGAACCCCTCAGCGGTGAACTGCTGACTCAGACCCGGGCCTCGATCCTCGAGGCGGAGCGGACCGATGCACTGCCACTGAGCATGATCGCCCGCGATTACTGGATCACCTATCTGGAGGAACGCCTCCCGCTGGAGATGCAGGCGATTGACTCCGCGGTTGATCAGCAACGCCAAGAACGCTGGAGTGCGTTGGATGATCGGCTCTCCCGGGGTGAAATCGATGCGCGAGAGTACGATCGGGAACTGGTCGATCTGGGCAAGGCCATGGAACGGCTGCTCACCCAGAAACGTCTCGAGCTGACACGTCGGGAGATCGTCGATCTGCAGAGCTTTGCCGATGAGGCCGCAGAAGGTAATCGAGTCACACCGACACCGGGACCTTCGAGCCGCCCTTGACGGGCGCTGGCTGGCGCTGAAGATTGCGCCGTGAGTGATACATATCAGGTTACTCACGGCCGCACCGGCAATACCCGGATACCGCAGATCCGCTGACGGGACATGGTCTGCTGATCGCTCCATCAAACCAGGAGTGATCATGGTCACTATCCCATCCAACCCAGAGACGCCGCACGCTGCGCCGCCCGCACGAGTTGTCGCTGACAGCCAGCCGACAAAGCTCAATACAACGCAAAGCCTGCACCGGGATTTTCTCGAAAAGTCCATCCCGCCGTGGCTGTCCAGTGCTTCGTCGCAACGGCGCGAAGCGCTCAAAAACCTTCCGACTGTGCTGCCAGCGTGGTACCTCGACGCGACGCCGGCACAACGCAAGACGCTGGCCGACAGCATGAAGGCCAGTGTTGTCGCCCAGAACGATCTAGATAGAACCATGGCGACCCTTCAGGACGTCGAGACATTTGCCAGGCCATTGCTGCTCAAAGCGCTCAAGGACCGGCATCAATTACAAATCGATATCGACAAGACGTACCTGGGCCTGCGGCGTCCCGTCGAACTGGGCATTGAAAAGATCGAGCTGGCGTCCTTCGAGGTCCTCAAACTGTCGATGCTGGAAGCCGCGCTGCACAACTTCGAAGCTGACGAATGCAAGCAGGGTGCCTATCACTCGACGTCGGGTTTCGTGGTAGCCACCTCCACCCCAGGTACATTCGAGCACGTGAGCATCGGCCTGACGGTGACGCAGTTCCTGACGCTTTGCCGAGAGCTGGATGTCGGCAAGCAGTATCAGAGCTATTTGACGACATTCTTCCACCCGTCCGATGCGGTGGCAGAGGCGGTGCTCAGCGAGCGCTTCATTGCCAGCCAAAAGGCGACGATGCGCGCCGCAGCCGATCAGGCGCTGTTGCAAAAAGACATTGAGCCGGCGGATCACGCAATGATTGTGTCGGTGATCAACGGCAACATGCACCCGTGGATGGGCGATAAACAGGTCTGGTTCAGTGACCTGGGCGTGATGAAGAAAAGGCTCACCGGCTGCGTGGTGTTTGTCATTTGCCAGAAGTACCGCTACAGCGACGAGTTGATCCTTTACATCCCTCACGATCCGGAGCACCCGCTCAAGCGCTACACCGTCCAGCAGATGCGCGATGAATTCAAGCGCTTGCTTACCGCCCGCGATCCCGTCCAAGAGCCCGGCGCAGAACCGACCGCGTACCAGCGCTTTCTCAGCCAGTTTCTGCCGTATGACCAGCGTGGGTATTATTTCAGCCAGTTCAGACAAAAGGCGGCCGGTTCCCCGAGCGATGCCTGGGCAATATGGCGCTCGCCATGGCTGGCTGTGGCGCAGGTACTGGCGGGCGGTTCGGTGTTCACCCGGATCCGTGAACTGCCACCCGAGCGTGAGATCAGGTGGGATCCTGTGCCGGATCCCTACATTGCGCCATCGACGTTCGGTCGCAGCGGACGGGGGATTTGGGCGCCCAATGAGGATCTCTGGCAATACCTTTACACCCAGAGTCGCGCCAAGGTATTGGCCGACGCACGCAGCCATGCCGTGCCATCGGCGGATGTCGATGCGAAGGCCCGGGACGCCAAGCTCGCTCATCTGCTGCAGATCGGCATGCTCGGCCTGAACCTGGTCTCGATGTTCGTGCCGGTGCTGGGCGAGGTCATGATGGTGGTGATGGCCGGGCAATTGCTGAATGAAACCCTGGAAGGCGCGATTGAATGGAGTGAGGGCGATCGGCGGGCGGCGAAGGATCACCTGATCGATGTCGCGGAGAATCTGGCGCAGATTGCGTTGATGGCGGGGGTGGGGGCCGGGGTGCAGAAAATCTCCAGTGCCAGAGCCGTGCCGGTCATCGAGCGGCTGCAGCCGGTCACACTGCCCGACGGCGAAGCTCGCCTGTGGAGAGCCGACCTGAGAGCCTACGAGTCCGCTGTCACGCTGCCAGACAGCCCCGGCCCGAATCCTGCCGGCCAGCATGTGCTGGAAGGTCAGACCTTCATCCGCCAGGGCGGTAAGGTCTACGAGCAGTTTTACGATGAGTCGATCAGCAAATGGCGCATCAAGCACCCGACCGATGCCCGCGCCTGGCAGCCAGTGCTCGAGAGCAACGGACGCGGTGCCTGGCGGCATACGCTGGAGCGGCCGCGGGACTGGGATCGTCTGACCCTGCTGCGGCGCATCGGCCACGAAACCGAAGCCTTCACCGACGCGCAGTTGATCAAGGCTGCCGATATCAGCGGTGTCAGCGACGCCGCTCTGCGCAAGATGCACGTCGATTCTGCGCTGCCTCCACCGGAACTGACCCAGGCCATGCGCGTGATGCAGGCGGATAGCAACGCGGCACTGGTAGTCGAACAGTTGCGCGGGACAAAACCGATCGACGAACTGTATCTCTATGCGTTGCCGCTGATCACCGAAATGCCGCGCTGGCCGGCGAACCGGGTGCTGGAAGTATTCGACGGCGAGCAACTGTCCGGCATGTCGGTCAGGTACGGTTCCGCACGGCGCTTTCGCGACGTCGGCGTCAAGGCACCGATTCAGATATCGCGGGCCGATATTCTCAGCGGTGGCCTGCCAGCACATATCCTTGCGGCGCTGGACGAGTCGGAAGTCACCCGGCTCCTGGGCGAGCAAGGCGCACGCGTGCGCGATGCACGGCCGGCTGAGTTCGGCAAGCAGATCGCCGACTACGCCGACACTCGTCAGCCGGCGATCTACGACAGCCTTTACAAGGGAACCGACCCCATCGATTCGCGGATTGCGCGTTTGCAGAAGGCCTGCCCTGGACTCAGCGAACCCGCGGCACAAACGGTGCTGGCCCATGGACGCCCCGAAGATCTCGAGCGACTGGACTCAGGCCATCGAGTGCCGCTACGCCTGCTGGAAGAGGCACGCTGGTACGCCCGCCAAAGCCGACAAGTTGCGGCCTATGCCGGCCTGCGCAGTGAAAACGTCGCTTCTGCGGACAGTCGGCGCTTGGCGTTGCACACGCTGGAGCAGCTGCCGGGTTGGACCGACAGCGTTCGCATTGAAGTTCGCGAGGGCAATGACGCCGGCCTGCTGCTCGACAGCATCGGCAGTGAAACAGCCAGCGAGAAGAAATACCTGATCAAGAAAGGCGCTCAGTTTCAGGCGTTCGACGAACTCGGTCTTGCACTCAACAGCCTGCCGCGCAACGGCGACAACTTTTACTCATCGATCATGCATGCCTTGCCTGATGACGTGCGCCGCAGCCTCGGTGTGCCCGAGGTGGGGCAGTCCGCCCGGTTACAGCAAAAGATCATCGATCATGCCGATCGGCATCAGGCGGATGCGCCTGCGCTGCTCGCGCCGCAGGTCAAATGGATCAAGCCGCCCGTGCGTGTGAACACTACGTTGATCGGTTACCCCGCGAGCGGACGCGGCGCCGGGTTGCAAATGAACCTGACCGATCATGTGTGCGATGTCTATCCGCAGCTTACCTACGAACAGGCTAACGGTTTCATTCTCGAGCAGTACCGGACGGGTAAAGACGACAACGCGATTTTCCAGCTGTTGCAATCACGCCGCGAAGAATGGCAGCAGTTGAACAGGACGCTGGATGAATGGGCAGGCACATCCACGGCGGCGCCTTGGGAACGTTCCGCAACGGATCACAAGTTTCGCGCCGCGCAAGCGTTGAAAACCTGCTGGCGCAACGCCTTGTCCACCGGAGTTTCAGGTGCCGATGAACTTTCGATACTCACTTATGACCCGCTGCCAGAGCTGACGGCAGACTTCGCCCATGTGCGTAAACTTTCGATTGGCGGCAATGGCATCACCGACGCCAATGCGGACGCCTTTCTGGCGCGATTTGCCAACGTGCAAAAGCTGTCGCTGGGGGAGCGTGGCAGTCTGTTTGGCGCCTACATGGCGCATGAGCAGGCACTGACAACCTTGCCTCTGACTGTGACCCGGATGTCTGCACTGAGGAAACTCAAGTTCAGGACGGCAGCCACGGTGATGGCCTCCGACCTGTCGAGCAGACTGAGTACGCTGACCGCCCTTGAGGAGCTTCATCTTGCTTTCCTCGACGGTGGGAGCCATGCCGCTGGCCTGGATCTGACGCCCCTCAGACGCCTGAAGAAACTCCGGATCGAAGCGTCGGGCCTGACGCAATGGCCGGCCTATGTGCAGCAACTGCCTGAACTGGAACGACTGGACCTGACGCAGACCGCCATCGCTTCCATTCCCCAATCGCTCTATGTCGGACACGAAAGACTCTGGGCAGGTTTGTCGCTGGACTGGTCCATGTTCTCCCATGAAGCGTTCAAACCCGCTTACGACTATGTGAAAAACTACATGGGGCAGTGGCGACATCTGGTCGATCTGGACTTGATGGTTCGTCGCTATTGCGCCGGAGAACTGCAGTTCCTCACGGGCGAAGCCGGCCGCCTCAACCCGTTGCCTCAGCGCATCATGACCCTCTGGAATACCCCGGAAACCCGGCTCAAGGCTGTGGAGATTCTGCGTGTGGAGCACACCGCAATTTTCCGCCAGTTCTACGAGGCCACGGCATCCGATGGATTGCGCACTGCAATTCCCGCCGCCCGCTGGCAAGCGCAGCCCAATGCACGGGTGGTACGTGCTCTGGAAAAGAACTGGCGTGCAGCCATCCGCCGGCGCTATCGCTTGAACGACGACGTTCGCCCTTTCAATGGGACGAACTGGGCAGCCAGTATCGATCTCGACGATGCCGGTGTGTTTGAACTGGTGGACACTGCATGGGTACAGGGCGAGGAGTCGGTCAGTGAGCTGCCGCGATTGCCAACCGGTGCGTTTGCTCACGTGCAGAGCGTTCGGCTGGACCGGTTGAATGTGCCGATCGACCAGATTCGCGATTTTCTCCAGGCATTCAGTGGCACCACCAGCCTGGAAGTCACCGCCTGCGGATTGACGGAACTGCCGGTCCGGCCCGCCGATGCAAGCCACCTGACGCAACTGGACGTGTCTCTCAACCTTATCGGCGTTACCCCTGAGGTGCAGAGTCAGTTCAATGCCCTGAACAAACTGGAGCATCTCAATGCCCGGCTCAATCGCCTGGACACACTGGACGTTTCTCGCCTCCGGGCTCAAGACGTTGAACCTCAGCTCCAACGGCTTCAATCAATGGCCGACCGGGGCGGAAAGCCTGCCGCACTTGCGGACATTGGATTTACGTCATAACACCATTGGGTCGCTCCCCGATCAGGTGCTTGCCAACGACGCTGTGCTGCTGAAGACCCGTCTGCAGAACAACCGCTTCAGTACTCAAGGCGAGGCGGACATGCGGGCGGCGCAGCGCCGGATTGAAATGTCCGTTGGTTTGCCGGAAGGTGCCTTGCAACGGTTCGACGCGCAAACGGCGTCATTGCCGGCGAATCCAAGCGCGACCCCGCCGGAAAGTGCGCTGGAGCGCGCCGGTCAGCTGTTAGCGCTTGCGCCCGTTGCTGCAACTGGCGCCAGTTCCGACATGAGTGCCCGTGTGCTGGAGATATTTCCCTCGCTGACCCTTGAACAAGCGCAAGCCAGCGTTGCCCGATTGCGCGTTGAAGGCCTGTCCCCGGAGCAAATAGCGGACAGGCTGACCCAGTGGCGAGCGAGTGACGAGACGCTGACGCGTGAGTTGAACGGCTGGATTTTCGGTGCGGCGCCAGGACCTGGTGAAAGCGTGTCATCGTCCACAAGGTTCTTCAACGCGACGAGGATCCGCAATTGCTGGCGGGACGGTCTGACAGGGCTTTCCGAGTCTGCCGGACCAACGCTGAGCCTTTCAGCGGGGGTCATGAGCGATCTGCCCGCGCTGTCAAACGTGTTTGCCCATGTGCGGACACTGGATCTGACAGGGGTCAAGTTTTCAGTCGATAGCTTCAACCTCTTTTGCCCGGCGTTCCCTGAGTTGACCACCCTGAAACTCAACGGCAATGCACTGGAGCGGCTGCCCGAAGCTGTCGGTCGTCTGACCCGCCTGGAACGTCTGGAGTTGAGCGGTAATCGGCTGGCCGTGGCACAAACCGTGTATCAGCACGCGGGTGGGTCGCAGTTGCGTTGGCTCGACCTCAGCCACAATCAGCTGGAGGAGTTCAGCGCCACCAACTTCCCCCGTCTGGAGACCCTCGATCTCAGCCAGAACGGGTTGGGATTCTGGCCTGATGACGTGCTCGATCTGGCGCATTTGCAACGCCTGGACCTGTCGGGGAACAACATCATGGTCTTTCCGGATCGCCTGTTGGACGGTAACCATCAAGCGCTGGTGGACGGCACCGACCTGTCCGAAAACCCGCTGTCGCTCAATGGCCTGCAGCAACTGCGCGAATACAGTGCGGCCAACGCAGACCGTGATGTCATGGGTTATTCCCAGGATTTTCTGCAGGGTGAAATTGCCGAACGCGAATTGGAGACCGATAGCGATTCGGATTCTGGCTCCGGTCAGGGATCGGATTCGGACTCCAGCTCCGACAGCGATGGCCCAAGTGGGGGTGGCGGTGCCAGGCCCGTTGATACCCGCGCCGTCGTGCAGGCAGCGGAGTTCATTGCCTATCCGGCGCGAGATACGGCAGCGCCAGCGATGGCCGCCTGGATGACGTACACCCATGCAGATGCGCAAGCCGCGCGGCAGGCGTTATGGCTGCAATTGGCTGATCAGGACAATCATGAGCCGTTCTTTCATTTGCTCTCGACCTTGCCCGATACCCTCGAATTCAGTTTATCAGGTGCCGATCTGACCCATCGGGTCTGGCAAGTCATCGAGGCGGCCACGGAAAATGCCCAACTGCGCGACCTGTTGTTTCTCAACGCCGAAACCCACGGCACCTGCCCTGATGGGCGAATCCTGTCGTTCAGCGAGCTGGAAACCCGCGTGTATGAATACATCGCCCTGCGCGATATTCCACGGCACCGTCCAGAACAGCGTGGCAGGGCCTTGCTTGATCTGAGTCGACGTCTGTTCCGCCTGGAAAGGGTTGACCGACTGGCCGAAGCTGCCGCCAGGTACAAGGACCGCGCGGAAGTCCGCCTGCAATACCGCATCGGCATGACTCGCGGCTGGCCGGACGGCCTGGAATTGCCGGCGCAACCAGAGCACATGCTGTACGCCACGCCGATTCGCGGGCAGCGGTTGATTGATGCGCGTGCAGCCGTTCTCGCCGATGAAGCGTCGGACAGGTTTCTGGAGGATCTGATCGGTCGCGATTACTGGATCCGCTATTTGCGCGAGCGCAACCCCGAGGTATTCGAGACACTCGAAAGCAACGCGAGCCGGCGTCAGGAGGAGGTCGAGGACCTCTACCCGGACAAAGACGATAGCGAGGCGACTCGTAACCGCTACCTGGAGGCGATGGCCGCACTGGAGATCGAACTGGCGGAAGCGCGCATTGAAAAGCTGAAAGAACTGTCTCGCGCGCAAATGCAGAGTCTGGCACTGGTGGGCGAAGGCACGGCACAACCTGATCCTTCTTCACCGCAGCCCGGCCCATCATGGCGCCCGTGAGCGGATGAATGATGAGGCCCGGGAGCAAGGTGCTGTCGGGCCTCATGCATCTTAGCTGTCGTAACCCAGATTCGGCGCCAGCCAGCGCTCGGTCACGCTCAGGTCCTGGCCTTTGCGCGCGGTGTAGCTCTGCACCTGGTCCTTGTCGATCTTGCCCACGGCAAAGTACTGCGCCTGCGGATGGGCGAAGTACCAGCCACTGACTGCAGCAGCGGGGAACATCGCGTAGTGCTCGGTGAGGAACACGCCGCTGCGCCCGGCACGCATTTCGGCCGCTTCCGGGTCCAGCAGGGTGAACAGCGCGGCTTTCTCGGTGTGATCCGGGCAGGCCGGGTAGCCGGGAGCGGGGCGGATGCCACGGTATTGCTCTTTGATCAGCGCATCGTTATCGAGGGTTTCGTCCTTGGCATAACCCCAGTGCTCTTTGCGCACTTGCTGGTGCAGCCATTCCGCGCAGGCCTCGGCCAAGCGGTCGGCGAGGGCCTTGACCATGATCGAGTTGTAGTCGTCGCCAGCGTCCTGATAGGCCTTGGCCACTTCTTCGGCGCCGATACCGGCGGTGGTGATGAAACCGCCGACGTAGTCGGTGACTTCGCTGTCTTTCGGCGCAACGAAGTCGGCGAGGCAGAAGTTCGGTTTGCCGTCGGTCTTGATGATCTGCTGACGCAGGTGATGCAGCCTGGCCAACGGCTTGCCGTTATCGTCGTACAGCTCGATATCGTCTTCGTTGACCTGATTGGCCGGCCAGAAACCGAATACCGCGCGGGCGCTGATCAGCTTTTCGTCGATCAGCTTGGTGAGCATTTCCCGGGCGTCCTTGTACAGCGCGGTGGCGGCTTCACCGACCACTTCGTCCTCGAGGATGCGCGGGAATTTGCCGGCCAGGTCCCAGGAGATGAAAAACGGTGTCCAGTCGATGTATTCGGCCAGCACCTTCAAATCGATATTGTCGAGCACCTTGCTGCCGGTGAAGGTCGGTTTCACGGGCTGATAACCGGCCCAGTCGAATTGCGGCTTCTTGGCGATCGCGGCGGCATAGCTCAGGCGTTCGGTGCGGGCGCTGCGATTGGACGTGCGCTCGCGCACGTCGATGTATTCCAGACGGGTTTTCTCGACGAAACCGGCTTTCAATTCCTTGGACAGCAACTGCGTCGCCACACCCACGGCGCGTGAGGCGTCGGTCACATAGACCACGGCATCGTTGCTGTACTTCGGCTCGATCTTCACCGCCGTGTGCGCCTTGGAGGTGGTCGCGCCACCGATCATCAGCGGCAGATGGAAATCCTGGCGCTGCATTTCGCGGGCAACGTGAACCATTTCATCCAGCGACGGGGTGATCAGGCCGGAGAGGCCGATGATGTCGCATTTCTGTTCCTTGGCGACCTGCAGGATCTTCTCGGCCGGGACCATCACGCCGAGGTCGACGATGTCATAGCCGTTGCAGCCAAGCACCACGCCAACGATGTTCTTGCCGATGTCGTGCACATCGCCTTTCACCGTGGCCATGAGGATCTTGCCCTTGGCTTCCGGTTTGTCGCCTTTTTCCAGTTCGATGAACGGAATCAAGTGCGCCACGGCCTGCTTCATGACGCGGGCGGATTTCACCACTTGCGGGAGGAACATTTTGCCGGCGCCGAACAGGTCGCCGACGATGTTCATGCCGGACATCAACGGGCCTTCGATCACCTCGATTGGCCGCGCAAACGACTGTCGGGACTCTTCGGTGTCTTCGACGATGTGCGTGGTGATGCCCTTGACCAGCGCGTGTTCCAGACGCTTGTTGACGTCCCAGTTACGCCACTCTTCGGTCTCGGCTTCCTTGACGCTGCCGTCGCCCTTGTACTTGTCGGCGATGGCGAGGAGAGCGTCGGTGCCGTCCGGGGTGCGGTTGAGGATCACATCTTCGACGGCGTCGCGCAGCTCCACCGGGATCTGATCGTAGATCTCCAGCTGACCGGCGTTGACGATGCCCATGGTCAGGCCGGCGCGGATCGCGTAGAGCAGGAACACCGAGTGAATCGCCTCACGCACCGGGTTGTTGCCACGAAACGAGAACGACACGTTGGACACACCGCCGGAGCTCAGCGCATACGGCAGCTCGTCGCGGATGTAGGCGCAGGCATTGATGAAGTCGACGGCGTAGTTGTTGTGCTCTTCGATGCCGGTGGCGACGGCGAAGATGTTCGGGTCGAAGATGATGTCTTCCGGCGGGAAGCCGACTTCATTGACCAGAATGTCGTAGGAGCGTTTGCAGATCTCTTTCTTGCGCGCTTCGGTGTCGGCCTGACCGGCTTCGTCGAAGGCCATCACCACCACCGCCGCGCCGTAGCGCTTGCACAGTCGGGCGTGATGGATGAACTGCTCGACGCCTTCTTTCATGCTGATCGAGTTGACGATGCCCTTGCCCTGAATGCACTTGAGGCCGGCTTCGATGACTTCCCATTTCGACGAGTCGATCATGATCGGCACACGCGAGATGTCCGGTTCGCCGGCGATCAGATTGAGGAAGGTGACCATGGCCTTCTTCGAATCGAGCATGCCCTCGTCCATGTTGATGTCGATGATCTGCGCGCCGGCCTCGACCTGCTGCAGAGCGACTTCGAGGGCTTCGGTGTAGTTGTCTTCACGAATCAGCCGGGCGAACTTTGCCGAACCGGTGATGTTGGTGCGCTCGCCGACGTTGACGAACAGCGAGCTGCGATCGATGGTGAACGGCTCGAGGCCCGAGAGGCGGCAGGCCTTGGGAATGTCCGGAATCTGTCGCGGTGCATAACCGGCCACGGCTTTGGCGATGGCTTCGATGTGCCCCGGCGTGGTGCCGCAGCAGCCGCCGACGATGTTGAGGAAACCGCTCTGGGCGAACTCTTCGATGACTTTCGCGGTTTGCGATGGCAGTTCGTCGTACTCGCCGAATTCATTCGGCAGGCCGGCGTTCGGGTGCGCGGAAACGTGGGTGCTGGCCTTGTTCGACAGCTCTTCCAGGTATGGGCGCAGTTCGCTGGCACCAAGGGCGCAGTTCAGCCCCACGGAAATCGGCTTGGCGTGGGCCACCGAGTTCCAGAACGCTTCGGTGGTCTGGCCGGACAGGGTGCGGCCGGAGGCATCGGTGATCGTGCCGGAAATCATGATCGGCAGTTCGATGTGCAGTTCTTCGAACACACCTTGCACGGCGAAGATCGCCGCTTTGGCGTTGAGGGTGTCGAAGATCGTCTCGATCAGGATCAGGTCGGCGCCGCCCTCGATCAGGCCCTTGGTGGCTTCGGTGTAGTTTTCCACCAGCTCATCGAAGGTGACGTTGCGGTAGCCGGGGTTGTTGACGTCGGGCGACAGCGAGCAGGTGCGGCTGGTCGGGCCGAGCACACCGGCGACGAAGCGCGGCCTGGCCGGATTTTCGGCGGTCTTGGCGTCGGCAATCTTGCGCGCCAGACGTGCGCCTTCTACGTTTAACTCGTACGCCAGCTCTTCCATGCCGTAATCGGCCATGGAAATGCGCGTGGCGTTGAAGGTGTTGGTTTCGAGAATGTCGGCGCCGGCGTCCAGATAGGCTTTTTCGATGCCGCCGATCACGTCCGGACGAGTGATCACCAGCAGGTCGTTGTTGCCCTTTACGTCACTCGGCCAATCAGCAAAGCGCTTGCCGCGATAATCCTGCTCTTCGAGCTTGTAGCTCTGGATCATCGTGCCCATCCCGCCGTCGAGAATCAGGATGCGCTCTTTGAGGGCTTGCTTGAGAGCTTGAAGGCGGACGCTGCGATCGGACATGTGGACTACTCGAAAAGACCATTACGAAGGAGCGGGATCATAGCAAACCTGTGCGCTTTTAGAGCACGTGCGGCTTTTGCATGAATATCGCTCATGTTGGTACGAGCGTCATAACGGTAGAATCGCAGCCTTTTTTTACCATCGGGATCAGCAGCATGCCGTACCGCGTCATCAGTTTATTGTTGCTGGTCCTGAGCGGGAGCGTCGCGGCGCAAGATCCCGCGATGCCGCCTTCGATTTCCTACAGCAGGGACATCCAACCGATCTTCACCGAGAAGTGCGTGGCCTGCCATGCCTGTTACGACTCGGCGTGCCAGCTCAATCTGGGCAGTGGCGAAGGCGCCGCCCGCGGCGCGAGCAAGATGCCGGTATATGACGGCGAACGCACCCAGGCCGCACCGACAACGCGACTGTTCTATGACGCCTTCGGCAAGCGCGCCTGGCAGCAGAAAGACTTCTATTCGGTGCTCGACGCCCAGGGCAGCCAGGCCGCGCTGATGGCGCGCATGCTCGAACTCGGCCACAAGACGCCACTGACGCCGAACGCCAGGCTGCCCGAGGACATCGTCCTGGGGCTCAACCGCAACAATCTCTGCGCGATGCCTGGCGAATTCGACGCTTATGCCGGGGCGCACCCGAAAGAAGGCATGCCGCTGGCCGTCACTGGCCTGACCGATCAGCAGTACCAGACCTTGCAGCGCTGGCTGGCGTCTGGCGCACCGATCGACGAGCAGAGCCTGGCGCCGAGCGCGAAAGAAGCGATGCAGATCGCCCAATGGGAAAACCTGCTTAACGCTCCCGGCGCGCGGCAAAGTCTGGTCGGCCGCTGGCTGTTCGAGCACTGGTACCTGGCGCACATCTATTTCAAGGATGGCGAGCCGGGGCATTATTTCCAGTGGGTGCGTTCGCGTACACCGAGCGGGCAGCCGATCGACCTGATCGCCACCCGCCGCCCCAACGACGACCCAGGCACGCGGGTGTATTACCGCTTGTGGCCGGTGCAGGGGGTGATCGTGCACAAGACGCACATCACCTACCCGCTGAGCGCGGCGAAAATGGCCCGGATCAAAAGCCTGTTCTACAACGGTAACTGGCAGGTCAACGCGCTGCCGGGCTACGGGCCACAGAGCCGCGCCAATCCGTTCGCCACGTTCGAAGCGATTCCAGCTCAGGCGCGCTATCAGTTCATGCTCGATAACGCCGAATACTTCGTCCGTACTTTCATTCGCGGGCCGGTGTGCCGCGGGCAGATCGCGACCGATGTGATCCGCGACAACTTCTGGGCGCTGTTCCAGGCGCCGGAACATGACCTCTATATCACCGACCCGAACTACCGCGGCCAGGCCACGCCGCTGCTGGCAATGCCGGGGCAGAACGACGACGTCGGCAGCGTGCTGAGCCTGTGGCGCGACTACCGCGACAAGCGCAACGAATACGAAGCCCTGCGCCGCGACAGCTACGCCGATCTGCCGGCGCCGAGCTGGTCGACGCTGTGGGCCGGCAACGACAACGCCCTGTTGAGCATCTTCCGCCACTTTGACAGCGCCTCGGTAACCAAGGGTTTGATCGGCGAGGTGCCGCAGACGATGTGGCTGTTCGACTATCCGCTGCTGGAGCGCACCTATTACCAGCTCGCGGTCAATTTCGACGTGTTCGGCAACGTCTCCCATCAAGCGCAGACCCGCCTGTATTTCGACCTGATCCGCAACGGTGCCGAGCAGAACTTCCTGCGCCTGATGCCCGCCGATGCTCGCGAGGACTACCTCAATGATTGGTACCAGGATGGCGGCCAGTTCAAGATGTGGCTCGATTATGAGGCGATCGACGACGACAAACCGACTGCGCTGAAACTCGACGAAAAAGATCCGAAACGTGATTTCGCCTTGCAGTTGCTGACGCGCTACGGCGATCTGAATGCGCGGCCGGATCCGATCAACCGCTGCGACGGTGCTTATTGCTCACGGCCAAATATCGATCCGGCGTTGCAGAACGCTGAGCAGGCCTTGAGCCGTCTGGCCTCGCGCCCGGCAGCCGGGCTGAAAGTCATCGATCAGTTGCCCGAAGCGACCATGCTGCGTGTTGAGACGGCCAGTGGCAAGCGCGAGGTCTACAGCCTGCTGCGCAACCGGGCGCACAGCAACGTGGCGTTTTTGCTCGGTGAGTCGCGACGCTATCAGCCAGGGCTCGACACCCTGACGATCTATCCCGGCGTACTCACCAGTTACCCGAACTTCATGTTCAATGTGCCGGCCGCGCAGGTTCCGGCGTTTGTCGATGCCATGGAAAACGCCCGGGACGCGAACCGGTTCGAGAAAATCGTCGAGCGCTGGGGCATTCGCCGCAGTCATCCGCAGTTCTGGGAGTATTTCCACGATTTGAGCCAGTACATCCACGAAACCGACCCGGTGGAAGAGGGTGTACTGGACATGAACCGCTACGAAAATCTTTGATCGGCCGTGGGCAGATGCTGTGTGAGCAGCGTTCATCTGTCTTCTGTCGGTGGTGCACGTATTCCTCTGTGCACCACCGAAGCGGCTGAAAACCTGATAAGCCGGGGCGGTCAAGGTTTCAGGTGTTTCCAGTAACTGGCGCCGTAATCGAGAAACAGCTCGCCACCCGCCGGGATTTTTTCCCACGCGACAAAGAACACCATGTACTTGCCGACGCAGATCGAACCGACGTTCTCCACGCCGATATTGGTCTGGCCGGGTACGTTGATGGCGTTGATCAGGCTCAGCACGTTGCTGTTGCCGTGCCCGCTCAGGGTGGCGTTCTTGGTTGCCGTTTCGTACAGATAGGTGCTGACTTTCTCTGTGGATTTTTCAAGTATTTCCGCGCGCAGGGATTTGCCGGTGCGGTGCAGTTTGCCGATGTAAGGACCCAGCACTTCATAAGGTTCGATATCGACCCTGGCGAACACCGATAAACCGCGCTCGGGACCTTCGGTCGGCCTCCTGATCTCGAAAAGTTGAGTCAGCCTCGCATGGTGCCGACCTTCGTCGGCGATCCACTCATGGATGTCCTCGGTGATGCGCCGGGTCATCTCCTTGAGTCTGGCGCCCTGGAAGTGCGCAAAGAGCCGGTTGGCCTCAGTGATCGCGATATGTTCGATATCGCCTTCCAGCTTGCGCGTCAGGCTTGTTCGCACATCCGTCGGATCCTGCAGAATGGGCGCGTTGTTGTTGATGTGGTGCCCGAGCGAAGGTGTCAGGTCCTGTGGCAGGGTGGCGGCAACGTCCAGTCGAGCACGCTTGGAAGGGCCTGCCGTGGGTGGCGAGGATGGCCCGTCGCTGTGCGCAGTCGAGGGTTCGGGTGAATGCCTGACAGCCGATTTTTTCGCGGTGCCCGGGGGCAGTGATTTACGCGCGAGCAAGACCTCCGAATCCGTCGCTGCGAGCCTTTGCAAGGTTTCCGCTACGGCACTTCTCAGTTGCCCGGCGTCGTTGACGAAGGTTGCCCAGAGCACGGGGTTCAAATTGTTTTCAGCGACAAACGCGTTCATCGTGCTGGCCGACCGTGTCACGTCGTAGCGCGCCCGCCATTGCTGAAGATGCTCTGGGGTCAGCGGGGTGAAGGCCTGGTGGTTTGCATAGGTTGCCAACACGGTGCCCGGCGCCCTGAAGCTGCCATCCATGTTGACATGGGCGAGGAAATCCTGAGGGTCCAGGTTGTGCTCGGCAGCGAATCCTTCGCGGGTCAGGCGGTTGCGACTGTCCTGCGACAGCGTCCGCCATTGCTCAAGATTGTCGAAGGAAATGGCCGTGCGAGCCGTGCCGGCCTGGTCCAGCAGTTGTTGGCCAAGGGGTTTCAACTGGCCCTGGGTGTGGACGAACTGCTGAAACGCCGCCCGATCCAGACCGTGCTTCTTCGCAAAAGCTTTTATGGCGATGTCCAGCATCACTTCGCTGAACTGCGACCACTTTTCCAGGTGCAAGGCTGTTACCGCGTTCGCCTGATCGGGCGCGCCACCAGCCACCCTGATTTCCTTTGTGTACCAATGCCCGGGTTTCACCGACGACAGGTTGATCGACAGGTCGCGGTTGGTTTTCGGGTTGACCAACACCACAGAAAAGCTGTTTTCCCCGGTCTGCGCTGTTTCTGCGATGAACCCGTAGGAGTTGTCCCTGATCTGGTAGACGGCAATGGTGCCGCGCTCGTCGATGTTGCAGATGAACTTCTGGTTATAGTCCGCACGAAAGAATATGCCGCGCGAGTCCGCTTTCAGCCCTTGAATCCAGTGCGGTTCTACCGCGTATCGACGTATCAGGGGGTTGCTGTTGCTGATCACCGTGACGGGTGGCCGGTAGCGCGGGCCGAACGCTTGATGGGAGACAGGGTCGATCAGGCGAAAGTCGGGCGCTGCGGCGGTGCCGACATTGCGCATGGGAATATCGGCGATGCCTTCCACGGTGCACAATTGGTCGCCGGCTCGATGGGGCACCCAGGTCGCAGGATCGACCGGACTGAGATGGCGCGCAGCAATGGTGCCGTCGCGCAGGTTTGCGATGCCCATCCGCACGTGCCGCAAGGTCACGCTGCTCAGTTTGCCGAGAGCAAAGCGACCCAGCCTGAGCAGGGCAATAACGCTCTCCAGAGGATTGAGCTCCCGCAGCGTAGAAACAAGCAACGTTCGTGTCAGGGTGGAGAGCCTTGGCAACGCGAGGCGCAGGCCGATTCTGCCAGCGCCGCTCAACAGACGGGTACAACCCGCAATGTACTTGCCGACGGGCAAGCCGAAAGACACCACATCGGTAAACAGGCCCAGGCCGCCAGACTCGATGCGTCGAGGATCACCCGATGTCAGGTCGTCGATGGACCCCCAGAACGGCACGAACATTTTTCCCCAGAAGGTCATGTCCTCGATAAAGTCCCGACCGATGTCCATGCTGCGCGTCGCTTTCCGGGTCTGTTCCAGTAACGCTGACTCATCCTTGAAGAACAGTTCTCTGGCGATCATCGCGGCCAGTTTTTCAGCTCGCGCCGACGTCAGGTTGTTCGCGGCAAAGGGCAGCGTCCGCGCCGCAACGTCCGGGGTTCGCTGTTCGATTGCAACAGCCTCGAACGTCTCGCCGAACTGTTCCACGATCAATACCGCTTGCTGGTTTTCCCTGGGTTTCGAGCCATCGCGGTAGGCTTCCCAGTCGAAGGGCAATTCAGTGCCTTTTCTGAAGGCGCCTCGGCTGGTCCGGCTGCTTGACCCGACCTTCTCGACGACAATCTCACCGCCCACTTGCAGCGACTTCATCTCTTTGCGCAGGCGCACAACGCCTGCGAACGGGAAAACTTCAATGTAACGTGGGTCGGTCGGGTAAGCAGGGTTGAGCGTGCGCAAAATAAACCCCGAGCGCGCACGAACGGCGTCGGTGTTCGTCCGGTTCTCATGCTCCACCTGGGTGTCATGCAATGGCAGCCTTAACGAGTAAACGACCACTTCGTCGCGCTCAAGATCGGTGCCGCACGCCGGCAGGTACTGGCTCAGCAATGTTCTGATGAGCGTCGCGTAGGCGGCTCGCGGAGTATCCAGCCAGTTGCGGAAGGCCTCGTCGAATGCCGCGTCGGTGTCGTAACGAAAGCGGCTCGGGGGCCTGGACGCGAGGTTTTGCATTGCACTGACCATGTCGCGTTCGTGCTGCTCGAGTGTCTGCACTGCCAGCTCGACTTCACTCAGCGAGTACGGCGCATGACGAATTCCCAGCAGTCCCGTTTCCACTGCCCAATCCAGCGCCGAACGCGCTTTGGCTGCCGTTACCAGCCGCTGCTGCTCAACATCGTCGGCATGCGCCTGATGATGCTCGGCTGGCAGGTTGAGCAGTTGCTCGAACGTCATATGCCGGGATGACCCGGGGGCGATGGTTTCGGCCAGAATAAAGCCGCTCTTGAAATTCGCCCAGGTGCTGGAAGTGCCGTAGGGAAGCTCCTCGGGAATGTCCTCGACCCAGGCTTCGCTGGCGATATTGCTTTTGAAAATCGCGACTGCCAGTAAGGCGGTGGTTTGGTTGACGCCAAGCGTTCGTTGGAAATGCTCGACCAGCGATTGCCGTATGCAAGCGTAGCGGCTGCCGGTTTCGATAAGGATCTGCAACTCGTTTCGATGATTACTGTGGGCGTCGGGTTTTACCGTCAACCAGAGCGCTCGCCACAACAGTCTTTTCAACACGCCAGGGGGGCACTGCTGGTTGTCGCCTGCACCGTACCAGTCCAGTTCGTTGGCAATGCGTTGAGCCAGTTGCAGGTTCTTTGCAGAACCCAGAGCGGTTTCCAGGAGAGCGACGGGGGTGGTGTTGGCCAACTTCTCCAGTTTGTCATTGAGTTTTTCCGGCAGCAGGTTTGCCAACAGCGAACGGGATGTTTTCACTTCAATCTGGCGAACAATGCGCATGATCGCTTGATCACCCGCAGCGCCCAACAGGTGCTCAATGTCACTGACGTGCCCGTCATGTCCAAGCAGCCACAGTGCGCGATGGTCAACCAGATTGTGCAGAAGGCGCTGCCAGTCGGCGCTGGTGGCGGGCCGCTGCGGCTGCAGCGAGTAGTAGGCAAGCACCAGATCGAGCCTGACCGAGCCGTCACTTTTGACGCCGTTGCCGACTTTACGGTGAATATCCAGCAAGACATCGACGTCGATAGACCAGTAGACCGGGACCTCTCTGAGAATCACTGAGTGACCGGCTATGCTGAAAACTTCCGGGGGGGAGGGCGCTGGCGTCTTGGCGGAGCTCAAGTGGAACGATACAAGGTCGTATAGGAAGTCATTGCCTAGAGGCGATTTATCGACGCCGACCGGCGTTGAAATATGCCTGATAAAGTCTTCATCCTCTTCCAGCTTGTTCAAAACCCTAAATGCTTCCCGGCATTCGTGCCCCAGCTCAGAACTGGCAGGAGGGTGATAGTAAAGGTCGCGTGGGTCACTGTTGAAATGCTCACCAACGAGGGTGTGCAGGTAGCTGATCAGGTGGTTGAGATCCTGCAGTCTGCGCGGCGGCGTTCGGCTATAGAACCCTGATAACGATGTATTCATTGAGCGCCTTTGAAATAAGTGCAATGGAACTTGCAAGTAAACGAAGGCGGTGAATATATCGGCCGAAAAAATCCCCGAGGCATACATATATATGTCTTGTGCCTGTTTCAGTATCCATTTGTTTACGTGGCCGCCCGCGCGCGCAAGCGGGCCTGACGATGCCACGAGGCGCTGGGCGGAACGACGAATCCGGCGTTTTCCGACAAAAATACTAGGACTTTGTCAGCCGCGTCATTTGGCGTAAACTGCGCCCAAGCCTGCGAGGAGTTTTTATGACCGCTATTACCATTACCGACGCCGCCCATGATTATCTGGCCGATCTGCTCTCCAAGCAGAACACCCCGGGCATCGGCATCCGCGTTTTCATCACCCAGCCTGGCACTCAGTACGCCGAAACCTGCATTGCGTACTGCAAGCCGGGCGAAGAGAAGCCTGAAGATACGGCGCTGGGGCTGAAAAGCTTCACCGCGTACATCGATTCCTTCAGCGAAGCGTTTCTTGACGACGCGGTCGTCGATTACGCGACCGACCGCATGGGCGGCCAGCTGACTATCAAGGCGCCGAACGCCAAAGTACCGATGGTCAACGCCGACAGCCCGGTCAACGAGCGCATCAACTATTACCTGCAAACCGAGATCAACCCGGGGCTGGCCAGCCACGGCGGTCAGGTCAGCCTGATCGATGTGGTCGAGGACGGCATCGCCGTGTTGCAGTTCGGTGGCGGCTGCCAGGGCTGCGGCCAGGCTGACGTGACCCTGAAAGAGGGCATCGAGCGCACCTTGCTCGAGCGCATTCCGGAACTCAAGGGCGTACGTGACGTGACCGACCATACGCAGAAAGAAAACGCCTACTACTAAGGCGTTCGCTGTGTACCGAAACGGCACTGTGGCGAGGGAGCTTGCTCCCGCTTGACTGCGTAGCAGTCACAACTCAGGCGACGCATTTACCCGTGATGAGTGGGTTGTCTGAGGCTGGGGTCGCTCCGCGATCCAGCGGGAGCAAGCGCCCTCGCCACACTTGTTTTCAGGGTCTGTACAGATGCGCATGCCCGGCGCGATACAACGAAGACTCGCTGAACACCTCACTGCCCAACACTCGCCCGACCAGAATCAGCGCCGTACGCCGAAACCCTTTGGCCTCGACCTTCCCGGCAATGTCCGCCAGCGTGCCAACCACCCAGTCCTGATCCGGCCACGTCGCCCGATGAATCACTGCAATCGGACAATCCGCGCCGTAATGCGGCCGCAGTTCGACCAGTATCTTCTCCAGATGATTGACCCCCAGATGAATCGCCATGGTCGCACCATGCTGCGCCAGGCTCGCCAGTTCTTCGCCGGCCGGCATCGCCGTCTTGTCGGCATAGCGAGTGAGGATCACGCTTTGCGAGATGTCCGGCAGGGTCAACTCGGCGCCCAGCAGCGCTGCGCAGGCCGCTGCGGCGGTGACACCAGGGATTATCTCGAAAGGAATCTGCAGCTCACGCAAATAACGGATCTGCTCGCCAATCGCCCCATACAGACTCGGATCTCCCGAATGCACACGCGCGACATCCTGACCTTTGGCATGGGCGGCCCTGATCAAATCGATGATCTGTTCCAGATGCAGTTCAGCGCTGTTGACCACGGTTTCGGCCTGGTGACCTTCCAGCACTGCCGTAGGCACCAGTGAACCGGCGTAGATGATCACCGGGCAGTTGCGAATCAGGCGCTGGCCTTTGACGGTGATGAGTTCCGGGTCGCCGGGGCCGGCGCCGATGAAGTAGACGGTCATCGTTGAATCCTTGAGGAGAAGCGCAGCCGCACTTCAAATGAAGTGTGCTCATGATCGATGGCGGGAATTATCCGGGTTTTATCCCGCACCGGCCAATGCCAGCGTGGCCTGGGCATATTTCTGCCGGGAGATCAGCAGTTTTGCCGGCGCCTGAATCAGCTGCTCGGCCAGGGCCAGCGCAGCGCTTTCGGCGACGCCGTAGCAACCGGTGCGCTCGAAAGCGATTTGCGAATGATGGCTGAGACGCGGCTGGTAAACGGCCAGTTCGGCACTGCTGAAATACTGCAATGGCAGATTCAACTGGGTGGCCAGCTCCAGCAGACCCGGTTCGTCGCGCTTCAGATCGATACTGGCCAACGCCTTGATGGCTCGCAGTTCAATGCGATGCGCCTGCAACGCCTGATCGAGCAGCGCGCGCAACGTACTGGCCGGGCAGCCGCGCTGGCAGCCAAAACCGACAACCAGCGGCTGCGCGGCGCGGTCATCGGTCATGCCTGATAATGGCCCGCGCTTTTGCGGCGGAACAACCACGCACTGATCAGGCCCAGAGCCAGCCAGAACGCTATGTTGGTCAGCTGCGAAGCGATTTTGAACTGGGTTTCCAGTGCCTCGGGCGCGAGCATGGCATGCACTTGCGGTTGCGGTGCGCCGATCACATGGGGCACGGCAAGGATCGCCACACCGAGGATCTTCATCAGCCAATGGCGGCTGAAGGCGAGCAGAGCCAGACCGACCGCGGTCGAAGCGGCAGTGCCGATCCACCAGATCTGCCGCGACGCCAGATCGGCAGCTGCGGTACCCGGCAACTCCGGTGGCAGGCCCAGGGTCGGTGCGAGAACGAACGTGGCGTAACCGGCCAGACCCCAGAGCAGACCTTGCGAAGTCCTGGTCGGCGCGCGCAGGGTGTACAGGCCAGCGAGCATCAGGGCGAAACCCACCGCCACCACCAGATTACCGCCAGTGGTCGAGACCACGCGTTGCCAGCCGTCTTCCGGTTCCCAGGCTTCGGCATCATGGCTGTGGGCAGCGGTGCCAGCGGCGTGCTCGTGGACTTCGGCGACCGGTTCGGATTTCTCGAAGGTTTCGGCCTGAAGAATCAATGGCGATACCCAGAAACTCTGCAGCAGGGTCAGCAGCAGGGCGGCCAGCAAGCCGGTGAAGCCTGCGGTTTGCGCGATACGCTTGATCATCTCGGCAGACCTCAGTGGCACGGGAACGCGGCGCTGTGGCGGGTATCGTGAGCGGCGTTGTGCACCGCTTCGATGTGCGAGAAACCGGCGAACCAGACCAGGCTGGCACCGAGGATCGAGGCGAAGAGGGCGGCAGCCACGCGTTGGCCCAAAGTGGCTGTGCTGGAGATGTGGTCAGTGTGGCTGACGGTATTGCTGATGATCGACATAGCGCTTCCCTCTGAAATGTCAGCGGGTGAATCGAGCGCATGAAAAAACCTGCGAGCCGGGCACGCGGGGATTTCGAACAGCGCCCGCCCACCGCGGGTTTGTTTGTGGTCAGCGGCACTGGTGCGCGCTGGGTGTTGCGGGCCGGTCTCCGGGCTCACGAGGGGTTGGCACCAGGCCGACCTGCAAGCATCACCTTCCCATGCCGGGGCACAGTGGATCTGACGCTTCGCTCGCTTACCGTTGCGGGGGCAGCACCGGACTGACATGGGCTTTGAGTAAAGCACATGATTCACCGGTTTCCCGTTTCACCCTGTGAAGGGCACCCGTAACAAGGTGTGTAGGAGAGCATGGGCGGCGATGGCCGTCAATCGACCGCTAGCGCATTGCGAGCAGCACGTATAACGCCAAAGCGATCAGAAACGCATAGTAGGACTTGATTCGCGTCAGGCTCAGCAACCAGGCCAGCGCCACTGGCGCCACCCACGGCATGTTCTCCGCGTGCTGTCTGACCAGGGGATAAAGCGATCCGGCCAGCAGACTCACCAGCATCGCCACCGAAGTGTATTTGCCCAATCGATCGATAAAGGTGCGGGCGCCGCCCGACAGTCGTTCGACATTGACTGCCAGGGGCAGCAAGCGGCAGATCGCCGACACCAGTGCGCAGATCGCCACGTACAGCCAGAACGTACTAGGGTCGGTCATAGGCATAACTCGTCAGGACGGTGACCGCGAGCACCAGCAACAGGCTGATCTCGCCCAGCCACAACAGGCTCGCGGCGCTGGCCAGGCCGGCAATCCATTGTCCGTGGAAGCTCTGACGGTCGCGGGCCATCTTGCCCAGCGAAGCGCTGAGGAAGATCGCGATCACCACGCTGGCGTGATCCATCAAGGCATTGTCGGCCAGGCTGGCGAAGCAATAGCCGGCCACGGTGCCAAGCAGAGCGGCGGCATACAGCAAAAAACACACGGTGTTGGCGTAGCGGCGGCTGAGCGGTTGCTGCTCCTTGCGAATCGACATCAGCGTAAAGGCTGCATTGGCCATCACCGCCAGCGCCGGGATGAACGCTTTGACCGGGCCATCAAGGCTGGATTTCAAGCTCAAGGTGAATACCAGAAAACGCAAATTGATACTCAGCGCCGAGACCAGCACGCCAAAGGCATTGAGCAGATGCGCGGGCGTCTCCAGCAGCGTCAGTTGCAACGGCGAGGCCATCACCGTGCCGCTGAACACCACCATGGCCGGCAACTCCAGGCCATGGCGACGCCCGAGCATGCCGATCAGGGTGAAGGTCAGCAAGAGCGAGAACACGAAAGGCAGCGCGTCGCGGATGCCGGTCGCTATCTCGCTGTGTACCGCAGGTTTCGCCAGACTCGATTCAGCCGGCATGGGTGTTCTGTCGCGCGTCGGCAAGTAGGGTCTCTACGCCCTGTTTGTAGGCCAGGGCCTTCTCCAGGTAATACTCGGTGGAAAAGCGCGGGATGAATTCCTCCACCACCGCCACGCCCCGATAACCATTGACCGCGAAACGGTTGAGCACGTCGCTCAGACGCAGATCGCCTTCGCCGATCGGCAGGTGCTGATGATGCGTGCCATTGAGGTCAGCGATGTGCAGGTGGCGGGTAACCGGCGCCAGTGCGGCGATGGCTGCGAACAAATCGTCGCCGTAGGGCATTAGAGAACAGAGGTGTGTTACGTCGATGGTCACGAAACAACCCGTCTCGCGATGGAACCGCAGGTGTTCCTCGACCGTGAATACCGGGAACTTCGGACGCTGGCCACCCATGTTTTCCAGGCACAGAGCGATGCCGGTGGTATTGCAACGGGCCTTGACCTGATTGATCGCGGCGATCAGGTTGTCCAGCAGTTCACCATTGTCCAGTTGGTCCTTGTAGCCAGGATGGAACGTCACGCTGGTGGCACCGGCGGTACGGGAGAACTCCACGGCTGCGCTGAGACAGTCCACGGCTTGTGCACGCTCGGCGTGATCCGCAGAACACAGGTTGTACTGACGCCCCCACCACCCGGCATGCACTGTAAGCGTGATGCCGTGTCGATGGGTAAAGTCGCGGATCTGGCCTGCCAGCTCGGTACGTTGGCCGGTGTCCAGCGACCAGAACACCTGTTCGGCATCCTCGCCGATTTCGAACTCCACCGCCTTGAAGTACCGGGCCAGATCGGTGATCGAACCAAGAATGTCGGCCGGGTTGTCGTATACGTTGGTGGAAAACGAGATCAGCGGAAAGTCGCGGCTGATCGGTCCATCGATGTAGTACAGCGTCTGGTCTTTGGTCATTGCACCTGTCCTTGGGTAGTGAAGGGAGGGTTGGAAATCGCGGCATTGAAAAGCGCCGGGTCATCCGCGTCACTGCAGGCCAGCAACACGTAACCGTGGCGATCGGCGGAGCGGCGGATCGGACGGCCGAACCTGTCCTGATTGAGGCTCGCGCGCAGTGCGAACGGCTGCTGCAGGAGACGGGCCTTGAGTGGCTGCGGATCGGTTGCAGGGTCTGCTTCGATGTAGCGGATGGCCATTTTCACGAACTGTTTTGCAGGCGCCGGCAGCGCAATACCGGTCATTCCGGCGATGGTGCTGGCGGCGAGGTGCACGCCTGTGGTTTTCCAGACCATTTCCCAGATCTGGTCACCGCCGAAGCGAGTCTGGGTTTCGATGAAATGCAGGCGTGAACCGTCGAGTTTGATCTCGGTATGCGCCGGCCCCCAACGATTGCCCATGCGTTCGAGCAGCCACAGCACTGCGTCTTCGATCCGGGCGCGACTGGCGCTGTCGAGTGCGGCGGGAAAATCATGCCCGGTTTCGACGTAACCCGGCGCGCCACTGGTGTGTTTGCGGGTGATGCCGAGAATCTGATGGCGTCCGTCCAGGCTCAGGGACTCGACGCTGTATTCGTCACCCCGGGCGAACGCTTCGATCAAATTACGACCTGCGAGCGCCAGACCTTCGGCATCTTCCGCCGTGTCGATGGCGTAGACGCCCAGGCTGCCTGAGCCATCGACGGGTTTGACAATGGCCGGGCCGTGGCGAAGCACGAAGGCGCGAACGTCCTCGACACTGTTGACCGCGGCAGCCGGCAACTCGTAGCGGCTGCCCTGGAGCAACTGGCGGAAGCGCAACTTGTCGCGGCTGACTTCGACGCTGCGCAGGCTGTTGTGGCTGATACCCAGTTGTTCACCCAGCTGCGAGGCGGGCAACAGACCCAGTTCCGAGAACGATACGACGGCGTCGAAGGGGCGTTGCTGGTGCAGCCGCTCGATCGTTTCGCGGTAGGCCGACAGGTCGGCGATATCCGCCGTCAGCACCAGCGTTGCCTGCTGACGCTGGTAATCCGTGACATCGGCTGGCTGTTGCACGAGGGTAAAGCGCAGCTGTCGCGCCGTGTCCCAATCCAGTCCCGAATCGCGCCCGCCGATCACCAGAACATGTCTGGTATCCGCTGCCGTGGCGTTTTCGCCATAGACATCGATGTCCGCGACCGCCAGCAGTGACTGGCGCAGGCTTGCGGTGTCGGGCTGTCTGAATTCGAGGTAAAGATAGTTTTGAAACCCGTTGCTGACCGGGCCAATGGCCTCTCCCGGATTCACGTAGGCGTACCAGCGCTGAAAACCCGGCACAGCGCTAATGCGTTCGGCGTGGTGCAGGCCGTCAAAGAGACGGTCGGAACGGGCAAAGGGTGTGGCGATGCCGAACGGTGTTGGCGTCTGACTGGCCGAAGGCAGCGGTTGTGCGCTGAGCGCCCGGTGGTAGCAGACATCCAGTGCCAGGTCCCAGGCTTGACGGATGACGTGAATCCGGCTGCCGCCCGGGCGTGCGCCGACTTCGAGGATTCGCGGGCCGTTGGCTGTGAGAATGAATTCGACATGGGCAAAGGTGCCCTTGAGCTCAAGGGCTTTAACCGCGTCGTGGGCCAGGCGCTGGCAGCGCTCGTGCAGATGCGCATCGGCTGCAAGGGTCGAAGGCGTGTAACGGGCGAAGTGGTGGAAATCACCGCGACCGATATCGATACCGGCGATGACATCGACAATAGCGAAGCTGTGGATCGTGCCGTCCGGTTCAATCGCGCAATCAATGGAGTGGTTGGACCCCTGAAGGAATTCCTCCAGCAGCAACTGATCGCTCTCGCGGGTTTTGCCGGCGACGTACCGCTGCAGCATTGGCCATTCATGGGTCGCGTAATCGAGCAGCTCCTGCCGGTCATGGATGCAGCGCACGAACAGACTGCTGTAGAGGCTGGCCGGTTTGAGAATGAACGGGTAGGGCAGTTCAGTCGGGCGTGCCAGCAGATCGTCGATGCGCACTTCACGTGACACTACGTGCAGATCAGGGTTGTCCGATCGCAGGAAACGTTGCCGCTGCAGCACCTTGTCGAGGGTGTTCTCGACGTTGCGGTGCAGATGAGCCAGTGCCGGAATTGCCGCGCACAGCTGCGCCGAGATGGCGACGTAGCTCTCACGGAAGTTCAGCACGCTGGTGAAGCGGTGCTGGTTGAGCAACTGTTGCGTCAGTTCGATCAGTTCGGCCGTCAGTCCCTTGGAAAAGTCGTACAGCGCGACCGGCGAAATCCGCTTCGCGTCGGCGATCTTGCTGGTTTTGCGGCTGTCGGCAATCAGCAGGGGCGTGATGCCCTCGGCCAGCAGGCCCTCGTATTCGCCATCGCGGACGTTGCCAAGAATCAGGCAGGCTGGCGCGCTCATTGGCATGTCTCCTGATCGAAGCTGAAGTGAACCTGGTTCAGGCGCTGGCAAATATGGGCCAAACGGATCCGGTCGACGCCATTTGCACCGCCATTGAGGACGTTACGGATAATCTGCGCCAACGTCTCGAGATCCTCTGGGGTGATGCCCAGGCGGGTGATTTCCTGAAGTCCGAAGCGCAGGCAATCCCGACCGTTCACTTGTTTGTTGTTGACCCGGATGCCCAGCTCGTTGAGCTGCTGCGCCGCGTGCCTCGCCTGTTCGCCTTCCAGCAGCAGCAAGTGCGTGTCGGTGGGGTGCAGTTTCCAGCCTGGAATGTCGACCAGCGCGTCGTGCAGTTGCTGGCTATTGGCGCACATGCGTCGAGCGTAGGCCTGGCCGAAACACTCGGTTTCCATCAGGGTGACGAACAGTTGCAGCAAACCGGGCAGATTGGGCGACGACACCAGGCCGCCGCTGAGCGTCTGCTCGATCGATCGGGCCAGGTCGGCGCGGCGCGTGACGATCAGCGCCCGGTGCGGACCGGCCATGGACTTGTGGGTGTTGCCTTGCAGGATGTCGGCACCGTCGTCGAGCGGATTCGGGAATGCCTGACCTGCGATCAGTCCCAAGGTATGCGAGGCGTCATAGAGAATCAGGGTTCGCTCGAGTCCGCAGCGGTCGAGCAATGCGCGCAAGGGGCTGATGGCGATGGCGCGGATGGTCAGGCCATGATCGATCAGCACCGCCGAGGGAGGCGCAGCGAGTGACTGAACAACCTGCTGGAAATGCTCGAGATCGATTTGTCCGTCTGCTGTCAGCCTGCAATAAACGCTGTGTCTGCCGATTCGTCGTACCAGTGGTCCAGTGGCAAAATGGCCGCCGCTCTCGGGCGCCAGCGACACAATGGTATTCCCCGGTTCGGTCAGGGCGGCCAATACGCTCAGGGTGCAATGGACGCCGGAGAGTACGCGATATTCAACAAATGGCGCGTTGAACATCGCCTGCACAGCTTGCGTCGCCAACGCCTTCAATGTCTCGACTTCAGGAAAGTGTTCGATCTGCATACCGTTGAATTCGGCGGCGTAGCGCTGCCCGTCAATGGCCTTGGCGTTGAACAGATAGCGCTCGTAGTGCCGGTTTTGCCCGAGCGTGCGCGCAGTGTCTGACAGGATGTTTTCATTGGCCGTCAACGACAGTGTGGAAGTTCGCCGCGAACAGGCTTGCTGGAACTGCTTCAGAATAAAATCATGGGTGCCAGGCAGGGCGATGGGAAGTGCATGATTTGAATGATTCATTAGAAGTCCGCCAGGTCGAAGTCAATGATCAACATGTCGCGGCTGCCGCGATCGGAATTAATGCCTGATGTTTGCAATGGAGAAACTTCGTGCATAAGTACCCGGTCATTCAACACGATAGTTTCCAGATAATCCGTAAGCGTTGCGCTGAACACACAGCCGCTATCGTCATGGAATATCCGGCTCTCACCGCCAATGACATGCTGGCGATTGATCAGGTGTTGAAAAACAAAATCATGCCCATCACGATGCCGGCCCTCGGGCGTGGCGTGCCCGCTATGGCCTGGTTCGCACAGGATGCGGAACTGATGGCAGGTCACTAGCCAGTCACGCCGGCCGACCGTCAACTCCATCAGCGCCAGGTCGGCGGCCAGCAACGAGCGCAATACTGCGGACTCGATAAACGTCGCTTCGCTGCGCTGATAAGTGCGCTGGACGCCGCCCAGCAGCGGATTGTGCGCTTCGGTCTGAAAAAAGTGGCAGTCGGGCAACGGCGTCCACTGGCCTTCGCGGTGGCGATATTCGAACTTGCAGATGCGCCGCTCGCGGCTACCGTTCTCCGCGCTCAAGTACGCATCGGTGCACAAACGCTCCCAGGTCGCATTAAAGTCGCGGAACGCGTCCCGACCGAGCGATGCAAGTTCTGCCATTGGATAATCGTAACTGTGCGCGTAGTGGCAATTACCCAGCAATTCGGAAAGTTGTTTTAATACGGCTTGGTCTGATTGCCGTAATGCATTGCCAGCGCTCACGGTGCTGACTCGCTTACAGTCTGGTTATGAAAAAACAGGATTGAACGCTGACGAAAATCAGGCATGCAGAAAATCCTTTTATGTGTGATTCATAGTCCGTATGAATATTTATAGTTCATATCCTGTTTCAAATTATCAATTTGGTTTTTGTAAAGAAATGTAATGCGGTTGTTTAATGGCTCTAATTCACGCTCTAGCGCGAGTTGGATTTTAATGCGTGCATCCATATATGTAGGAAATAACTTACAGACAAATTTTTAAATGAGAACTGATCGCGGCTTATATATGAAAGATTCATGTTCATATAGCGGCGACGTTGCAGCTGTTGACCCGCCTCCCGGGCATGCGTAGCCTTGCGCTTTCGAGGTTCTTCGGCACTTGCCGAAGCTAAGAAGGGAACGCGGTCGAAGCCGCGGCTGCCCCCGCAACTGTGAACGGTGATGTTCGTTGCCACGCCACTGCAGGCTCAAGCCAGCGGGAAGGCGCAACGAATGCCAGGCCCGGCGCCTGAACACCGTCAGCCAGGAGACCTGCCTCGTCACAGATTCTCACTACAACCGGGCGGGGTGATCCGGTGGCGAATGCTTCCGACGCGCACGCGCGCTGCCGGTTCTCGTCCCGTATGCCCGCCGCTTGCCAAAGGGCATACCGATGAAAACACTGGCCAAACTTCCCGTCACCATCGTCACCGGTTTCCTCGGTTCGGGCAAAACCACGCTGCTGCGCCATATGCTCGACAACGCTCAGGGCCGGCGCATCGCGGTGATCGTCAATGAGTTTGGCGAGCTGGGTATCGACGGGGAAATCCTCAAGCAATGCACCATCGGCTGCACCGAAGAAGAGGCCAGTGGCCGGGTGTACGAATTGGCCAATGGCTGCCTGTGCTGCACGGTGCAGGAAGAGTTCTTCCCGGTAATGCGTGAACTGGTTGCCCGCCGGGGTGACCTCGATCACATCCTTATCGAAACCTCCGGCCTGGCCCTGCCCAAGCCGTTGGTGCAAGCCTTCCAGTGGCCGGAAATCCGCAGCGCCTGCACCGTCGACGCGGTGATCACCGTGGTCGACAGCCCGGCCGTGGCCGCTGGCACCTTTGCCGCGTTCCCGGATCAGGTCGACGCCCAGCGCAAGCTTGATCCGAATCTCGACCATGAATCGCCGCTGCACGAGCTGTTCGCCGATCAACTGGCCAGCGCCGATCTGGTCATCCTCAACAAGGCCGATCAGACCAGCCCGGAAGATCTGGCTCGGGTACGCGCTGAAGTCGCCGAAGAACTGCCGCCAGCAGTGAAAATCATCGAAGCCAGCAACGGTCGCCTGCCACTCGACGTGCTGATCGGCCTCGGTGCCGGTTCCGAGGAGCACATCGACAGCCGCCACAGCCACCACGATCACCACCACGACGGTGATGACGACGACCACGATCACGACGCCTTCGATTCGATCTCCATCGAACTGCCGCAAGCTGATGAGAGCCTGCTGCTCGATGCGTTGACGCAACTGGTGGTGCAACACGGCATCCTGCGCGTGAAAGGTTTCGCGGCGATTCCGAACAAGCCGATGCGCCTGTTGATCCAGGGGGTAGGCACGCGTTTCGACAAGCATTTCGACCGCCAGTGGGGCGCCGAAGAAGCCCGCGTCACGCGCCTGGTGCTGATCGGTCAGGAACTCGATGCTGCGCAGCTCGAAGCGCAATTGCGCGCTGCGCTCAGCGTTTAACTCATGCACCTGCTCAGGACCCAGCCCGGCGGATTCGTCTCGGATGACAACATTGCCGACCTCGGACAAACCCCGGCCGAGCTGGTAATCCTGTGCAGCGGCGATTCCAGCCTGGCGCTGCTCGCCGAAGCTGCGCAGCAATTGCCGGAGGATTATCCGAGCCTGCGTCTGGCCAACCCGATGCAGGTGCAGAATCACGCGTCGGTCGATCTGTACGTGGACGAAGTGCTGCGCCACGCCAAGGTCATTCTGATCTCGCTGCACGGCGGCATCGCCTATTGGCGCTATGGTGTCGAGCGGCTGATCGAACTGTCCGAACGCGGCGTGCAACTGATTCTGGTGCCCGGCGACGACCGCCCGGACCCCGAGCTCAGCGACTTGAGCACGGTCAGCGCCGAAGCACGGGATCGCCTCTGGCAATTCCTGCGTCAGGGCGGCATGGGCAATGCGCTGGATTTCTTCCGGTGCCTGGGCAACCAATGGTTCGCCCGCGATTACCCGTGGAGCGAACCGCAGACCCTGCCGCGTACGGCGATTTATCACCCACAGAAAAACAGCGCTGCCCTGAGCGACTGGCAAGCCGGGTGGCTGCCTGCTCAACCAGTGGCGGCGCTGTTGTTTTATCGCTCGCACTTGCAAGCGGCGAACACCGCGTTCATCGATGTGTTCTGTCAGCGTTTGCAGGCGGCCGGGCTCAATCCGCTGCCGATCGCGGTGGCCAGTCTGAAAGAACCTGGCTGCCTGTCGGTGGTCGAGGATTGGCTGGATGAGGTCGAGGCCGGGGTGATTCTCAACACCACCGGTTTTGCCCAATCCAGCCCCGAAGCGCCGCATCTGCGCCCGTTTCGCCGCAACATTCCGGTGATCCAGGCGATTTGCGCCCAGGACAACGAGCCCGGCTGGCGCGACAGCGAACAGGGCCTTGGGCCGCGGGATCTGGCGATGCACATTGCCTTGCCGGAGCTCGACGGGCGCATCATCAGTCGGCCGATCAGCTTCAAGGATCTGGCCTGGCGCAGCGAGCGCAGTCAGTCCGATGTGGTCTGCTACCGCGCCCAGCCCGAGCGCATGGATTTCGTCGCCGAACTGGCGCGGCGCTGGATTGATCTGGCGCGCGTGCCCAACGGCGAGAAACGCGTCGCGCTGATCCTCGCCAACTACCCGACCCGCGACGGCCGCATCGGCAACGGTGTCGGCCTCGATACGCCGGCAGCGGCGCTGAACATCCTGCGCGCACTGCGCGAACACGGTTATCCGGTCACTGCCGAGTTGCCCGACAGCGGCACCGAGCTGATTCAGCAACTGCTCGGCGGGGTCAGCAATGACCTCGACAGCCTTGACCTGCGCCCATGCCAGCAAAGCCTGGCGATGGACGATTATCTGGCGATGTTCAACGCGCTGCCGGAAGCGAATCGCGCTGCGGTGCTCGAGCGGTGGGGATCGCCACACAACGATCCGATGTGCCGCGACGGGCGCCTGATGATCGCCGGCCTGCGGTTCGCTCTGACCTTCGTCGGCATTCAACCGGCGCGCGGGTATCAGGTCGATCCGAGCGCGGTGTATCACGACCCGGATCTGGTGCCGCCGCACGGCTATCTGGCGTTCTATTTCTGGTTGCGCAACACCTACGGCGCTCACGGCGTAATCCATGTCGGCAAGCACGGCAACCTCGAATGGCTGCCGGGCAAAGGCGTCGGTCTATCAGAGAATTGCTGGCCGGACGCACTGCTCGGGCCGTTGCCGAATATCTATCCGTTTATCGTCAACGACCCGGGCGAGGGCGCCCAGGCCAAACGGCGCACGCAAGCGGTGATCATCGACCATTTGATGCCGCCGCTGACCCGCGCCGAAACCTATGGGCCGCTGCGCAATCTGGAGTTGCTCGCCGACGAATATTACGAGGCGCAACTGCTCGATCCACGCCGCGCCCGTGAGCTTCAGCGCGACATTCTGCAACTGGTGCGTGACACGCAAATCGACCGCGAATTGCAGCTGGATGCTGCGCTCGACAGCGATGCCGATGCGGCGATCTGGCTGCCACGCCTGGACACTTATCTGTGCGATTTGAAGGAATCGCAGATTCGCGATGGCTTGCACATCTTCGGTGAGTCGCCGAGCGGGCGCTTGCGCATTGACACGTTACTGGCGTTGCTGCGGATTCCGCGCGGTGACGGCAAGGGCGCGCAGTCGAGCCTGTTGCGGGCCTTGGCCAAGGCGTTTGAATTGGGCTTCGATCCGCTGGATTGCACATTGGCCGATCCGTGGAACGGCCCGCGACCGAGCGAGTTGCAAGCCGTCAGCGATGAACTGTGGCGCACCGCCGGCGACACCCGCGAGCGCCTCGAACTGTTTGCCACCGACCTGATCTCCCAGACACTGCAATCCCCCTGTAGGAGTGAGCCTGCTCGCGATGGCGGCGGATCAGGCAATTCAGTGTTGAATGACACACCGCTATCGCGAGCAGGCTCGCTCCTACAGGGATCGGGGTGGTCTGACGTAAATGTAATCATCCAGTCCCTGCGCGAAGTCGTCGCCCCACGCCTCGACGCTTGCGGCCCGGCGGAAATGCGCGGTCTGCTCGACGCCCTCAGCGGTCGTTTCGTCCCGGCCGGCCCCAGCGGCGCACCCAGCCGTGGCCGCCTCGACGTGCTGCCCACCGGGCGCAACTTCTACTCGGTGGACGTGCGAAATCTGCCGACGACCACCGCGTGGCGCATCGGCTTCCAGTCCGCCACGCTGATTCTCGAACGGCATCTGCAGGATCACGGCGATCACTTGCGCCACCTCGGCTTGTCCGTCTGGGGCACTGCAACCATGCGCACCGGCGGCGATGACATTGCTCAGGCCATGGCGCTGATGGGCGTGCGTCCGGTCTGGGCCACGGGCAGTCAGCGCGTGGATGATTTCGAGATTCTGCCGCTGAGTTTGCTTGATCGTCCGCGAGTCGACGTGACGCTGCGGGTTTCGGGTTTTTTCCGTGATGCATTTGCCAATCTGATCCGCCTGTTCGACGCCGCCGTGCAAGCGGTGGCCGCGCTGGACGAACCGGACGACTTGAATCCACTGGCCGCCAAAGTGCGTGCCGAGCGCGAGATTCTGTTGAAATCGGGCGTCGATGAAGATACCGCGCGGCGTCAGGCCGGGTGGCGGATCTTCGGCGCCAAGCCGGGGGCTTATGGCGCCGGAGTGCAAGGCGCTATCGACGGGCGTCTGTGGCAGACCCGCGAAGACCTCGCTGAGGTTTACCTGAACTGGGGCGGCTATGCTTACGGCGGCGCTGACGAGGGTACGGCCGCACGTGAGCAATTCAGCCAGCGCCTGAGCCAGGTGCAGGCAGTCCTGCAAAACCAGGACAACCGCGAGCATGACCTGCTCGATTCCAACGATTATTACCAGTTTCAGGGCGGCATGCTCGCTGCGGTGGAAAGCCTGCGCGGCGAGGCGGCGGCCAGCTATCACGGCGATCACAGTCAGCCGGATCTGCCGAAGATCCGTACCTTGAAGGAAGAGCTGAACCGCGTAGTGCGCTCGCGGGCAGCGAATCCGAAGTGGATCGACGGGGTCAAGCGTCACGGCTATAAAGGCGCGTTCGAACTCGCTGCGACCGTTGATAATCTGTTCGCCTTCGATGCGACCACGCAGTTGATCGATGATCATCAATACGCGTTGCTGGCGGATGCGTATTTGCTCGATCCGGCGACGCGGGATTTTGTCCGTGAGCATAATCCCCACGCGCTGCGCGACATGACCGAGCGCATGCTCGAGGCGCAGCAGCGGGGGATGTGGCAGGAGCCGGGGGCTTATAAAGAAGCGTTAGAGAATTTGCTCTTGGATATAGAGGAAGACATGTAACCGCTCAGAGCTACCCTCACCCCAGCCCTCTCCCGAAGGCAGAGGGCGCCGATCTTTAGCGCTGTCGAAATGTGTGTCGCACCGATGCATCAGGTCGACGGAACTCGAAAGACCAACACGGTCAGTTCCCTCTCCCTCTGGGAGAGGGCTAGGGTGAGGGCAACAACTGCCCCACCTAAATTTCAAGACCACTCACGACCACGAAAGAGAAAACCTGATGACCGACAGCCCGCATTTCCCGCTCTCCGCCGTGGTCGGCGCCGATGACCTGAAACTCGCCCTGTGCCTGACGGCCATCGACCCGAAAATCGGTGGCGTGCTGATCGAAGGTCCGCGTGGCATGGCCAAGTCGACACTGGCGCGGGGCTTGGCGGATCTGCTCGCCAGCGGCCAATTCGTCACCTTGCCGCTGGGTGCTACTGAGGAGCGTCTGGTCGGCACGCTTGATCTTGACGCCGCCCTGAGTGACGGTCGCGCGAAGTTTTCCCCGGGGGTGCTGGCCAAGGCCGACGGTGGCGTGCTGTACGTCGATGAAGTCAATCTGCTGCCCGACCACCTGGTGGACCTGCTGCTCGATGTCGCCGCCAGTGGCACCAACCTGATCGAGCGCGACGGCATTTCCCATCGACATTCGGCGAAATTCGTCCTGATCGGCACCATGAACCCGGAAGAGGGCGAGTTGCGCCCGCAATTGCTCGATCGGTTCGGCTTGAATGTCGCCCTCAGCGGCCATACCGCGCCGACCGAGCGCGGGCAGATCATTCGCCGACGGCTGGATTTCGACAGCAATCCGCAGGCGTTCTGCGCGCAGTGGGAAACCGAGCAACACGCCTTGCGCTCGCGCTGTGAAAGCGCCCGGAAGCTGTTGGTGGAAATCCCTCTGGACGATGCAGCATTGGCGCTGATTACCGAGCGTTGTTTCGCTGCAGGCGTCGATGGCTTGCGCGCCGATCTGGTGTGGTTGCGCGCGGCCCGCGCCCATGCCGCTTGGCGTGGCGCGGATGCGATTGCCGAGCAGGACATCGATGCGGTGGCCGAATTTGCCTTGCGCCATCGCCGTCGCGAACAACCTTCGGCGAACGCTGAGTCGCCTGCGCCACCGCCGTCAGGTGCAGAGAGCAAACCCGGCGAAGGGCAGGGCCAATGGGGCGAAATGCCGGCCACCGCGCAACTTGCCGGCGCCCGTCGCGAAGTCCCGAGCTGGCCGCCGCAGGCAAAAAAGCCCTAGGCATTCGCCCCCGATCCGACGCGGGGGCGAATGCCAGACCCTGCGCCGGACGACTCGCCAATGGTCGCCAGGGCCAACGGCAGAGCGCCAGCAGCGGTTCGGTGAACTGGCCGGGGACGCTGCTCAATGGCCGCCCTCGGAACCGCGCTGATCTGCTGTTTCAGCAGCGTACCCGTTCACCCCACGAAGTCTGGTTGGTGATCGTCGATGCGTCGGCCTCGACCCGTCGCCATCAGGCCTTGAGCGACGCCAAAGGCCTGCTCGCGCAATTGTTCGACGATGCCTACCGCCAGCGGGCGCGGCTGGCATTGCTGACGGCCAGTGGTGCCGCGCCGAAGTGGCAGGTGCAAGGTTTGAAGGCATCCAGTGGCCTGCGTCTCTGGCTCGACGGTTTGGGTGCCGGTGGCGGCACGCCGCTGCTTGCGGCGCTGGAGCAGGCGCAGCAATGGCTCACGGTGCGGCGCAAACACTTTCCCACTGAAATGCAGCGCTGTCTGATCCTGACCGATGGTCGGGTGAAAGACCTGTCGGCGCTGCCAGCGTTGGCGTGCCCGGCACTGCTGATCGACATCGAGCGCGGGCCGATTCGACTGGGCCGGGCGAAGGAACTGGCGACAGCGCTGCAAGCGCAGTATCGGCATATCGATGAGCCGGTTTCCCTCTGAAACTTTCTGTGTTTGCTCGGGCCTCATCGCGAGCAGGCTCACTCCTACATTTGGAATGCGTTCCCCTGTAGGCGTGAGCCGGCTCGCGATGGGGCCAACACAGTCAACCCATCTCTCCAGGCTGTACAGATTTTGAAATGATTTGCCGCTGTGGAGCGGACCCTTCGACCCTGTACGCTCCAAGGCCATTTTTCATTCAGGACTTACATGAACACCCTCTCGGAGCCTCCCAGTCAGCACTCTCCAGCACGCCTTCGTGCGGTCTTGATCCATTCGCAGCATCCCGTTTTCCGACTCCCGAATATGGTTGATAACGCGGCTTTTGAGCCTTCGCGTTGCACTTCGCCGTGTCCGGCAGCCTGAATTCACTGAAGAGAGATCGAGACGTTTTATGGAATGGTTAGCGGATCCCACGGCCTGGTTAGGCCTGTTGACTCTGATCGTGCTGGAACTGGTGCTGGGTATCGACAACCTGGTGTTCATCGCAATCCTGGCCGACAAACTGCCGCCGCATCAGCGTGATCGCGCGCGCATCATCGGCCTGTCGCTGGCGTTGATCATGCGCCTGGGCCTGTTGGCGAGTATTTCCTGGCTGGTCACGCTGACGCAGCCGTTGTTCGAGGTGTTCGACAAGAGCTTCTCCGGGCGTGACCTGATCATGCTGTTCGGTGGTGTGTTCCTGTTGTTCAAGGCCACCATGGAATTGCACGAACGCCTCGAAGGCCACGTCGGCGAGCGCTCGACCAACACCGCCTATGCGCTGTTCTGGCCGATCGTGGCGCAAATCGTGGTGCTCGACGCGGTGTTCTCGCTCGACGCGGTGATTACCGCCGTGGGCATGGTCGATGAACTGGCGGTGATGATGATCGCGGTGATCATCTCCATCGGCCTGATGATCGTCGCCAGCAAACCGCTGACCCGTTTCGTCAACGCGCACCCGACCGTGATCATGCTGTGTCTGGGCTTCCTGATGATGATCGGTTTTGCCCTGACTGCAGAAGGTCTGGGTTTCCACATCCCGAAAGGTTATCTGTATGCGGCGATCGGGTTCTCGATCCTCATCGAAGTGTTCAACCAGATCGCCCGGGCACGCCGCAAACGCTCAATGCAGGGCTTGCGTCCGCTGCGCGAGCGCACTGCGCATGCGGTAATGCGCTTGCTCGGCGGGCGCAAACTCGCAGTGGAGGAGGTCGGTGAGGAGATTTCCGATTTGCTCGACAACGGTGAAGCGCCGGTTGCCGAGCTGTTCGACCGCCGTGAGCGGGTGATGATCAGCGGCGTGCTGCAACTGGCGGAACGGCCGATTCGCCAGCTGATGACGGTGCGCGCCGATGTCGATCTGATCGACCTGGCCGATGATGCCGAGACCATTCGTACGAAGTTGATGCATTCGTCCTACTCGCGCTTGCCGTTGATTCGCGATGGCGCGGTGGATGAGCCGTTGGGCTTCGTACACAAGAAGGAACTGCTCAAGGAGTATCTGGCCGGCAACGAGCCGAACCTTGAGCATCTGGCCCGCAAGACCCTCAATCTGCTCGAAAGTTATTCGATCCTCAATGCGCTGGAGCAAATGCGCGCGGCCTCGACGCACATTGCTTTCGTGGTCAACGAGTTCGGTGATTTTGTCGGCGTGCTGACCATGACCGACATCCTCGAGTCGATCGCCGGCGAGTTACCCGATGCCAGCGAAATCGAAGGCCCGGACGTGGTTGAAGAGCGTGGTGGATTCCTCGTCAGTGGTGCGCTGCCCTTGGCACGAGTGCGCCAGCGCACCGGCTTCGGCGCTGAGCCCACCGATGACTATCAGACCATGGCGGGGTTGGTCATGAGCCTTCTGGATCGCTTGCCGATGATGGGCGACCGACTGGAATACGAAGGCTGGCAACTGACCGTCAAAGCCGTTGAAGAACGACGCGTCACGCGGGTGCTGCTGGAGCGTGCTGCCGCGTAATACTCGCGCTTTTTTTACCAGCTGTGCCGGCCTTTTCGCGAGCAGGCTCGCTCCCACATTGCAACGCGGTTCGATGTGGGAGCGAGCCTGCTCGCGAAGGCGATTTGGCATGCACTTCACATCTCTGGTGAGGCTCGTTCAGAACATCCGGCGCAGGCGTGCAAGTGGGACTGTACGCAAAGTACGGAGTGTTCGGCGTAACCAAGTCAGATCATGCGTTCGTTTGCGCGCGGCAACGGGCGCTTTGGTCTTGCCGATATGCGCGGCGAAATCCCGTGCCAGAGTTTCTTCAGTCCCAATACCTTCGAGTTTTTTTATCAGCCTGCCGCCCTTGTAGAAGAGCACCGTCGGCGTGCCGGTCACGTTTGGGTGCCTGGGCGACTGGCTGGTATCGAGCATGTAGACATTGGCACGCAATCGATAAGGCTCGGCAATCCGCCGAAAAACCGGCCCCGCCCATTCGCACGCGGGGCAGTGTTCATTGGCGAAATAGAGAATGACCGGGCGCCAGGTTTTCAGGGCTTTGCGATAAACCGGTGCCAGCGAAAAAGTTGTGTTTGATGCGTTCATCGAATGATCCTTTTCAACGAGCGGAAGGTTTGCTGACGTTAAAGGAGCATGCGGGTCGGGGTCTACTGTCAGAAATTACAGGTGAGCTGCTTATCCACGGGATTAATCCCACAAAAACGCCAGATAGCGCCGACAACCAATGCAGGAACCTCACAAGAAAGCGCGTGATAACCTCCATGCATCAAGCCGAGCGTCACTTGGAGTGCTATTTTGAGCACCAACCAGAGCACTTCAAGGAGCACCAGTTCATGACGCACATCGTTCTTTCTCATGTCGTAGCGAGTATTTCCGAATTGAAAAAAAATCCTATGGGTACAGTCGCTGCTGGTGGAGGCCGGTCAGTGGCGATCCTTAATCGGAACGAACCGGCTTTTTATTGCGTGCCCGCCAAAGAATACGAGGCAATGATGGAGCGCCTTGATGATCTGGAACTGATCGCCCTCTGTAGGGAGCGAGAAAACGATCCGACCATCAAGGTATCCATTGATGACCTATGAGCTGGAGTTTTCTGATAAGGCTTGGAGAGAGTGGGGGAAACTCGGGTCGGAACTCAGGGAGCAGTTCAAAAACAAATTTTTGGAGAGGCTGGCAAATCCGCACGTTCCGGCGGCTCGCCTGAAAGGGTTGAGTAACGCCTATAAAATCAAGCTTCGAAGCGCTGGATATCGGTTGGTCTATCGGGTAAGGGATGAGGTGCTGGTCGTTACGGTGATAGCGGCCGGGAAACGGCAGGGTGGTGACGTTTACAGGCAGGCTCTCAAACGCTGACACCGGTTTTGCACAACTGTAACCCTGATTCGCACCATGACGACGCCATCCGACCCAATTTGGGAACGCTTTACCCCTTCTTCAACGATGGCCAGAAACCTCCTGAGTGCTGGATCGGCCCAGAGCAATTGCTCTGCAAGTCCATATCTGCTTGATAAGCAAAGCATTCTACGCAACTACAGATTTCTCCTGATTCCTGTGGCACACTTTCTGCTGTCTATTCCGTAGTAACAAACCGTGTTCCGGTATAGCGGAATAAACACAATTCTGGAGTGCTTGCCATGCGTCGCCATCCTTCGTTATTCAAAGCGTGTGTTTTTGTTCTTGCAGCTTGTTCTTCGCTCGTCGGCCTGGTCCAAGCGGCTGACAGCAAGCTCGACAGTGTTCTTGCCCGTGGCAAGTTGATCGTGGGCACCGGCAGCACCAATGCGCCGTGGCACTTTCAAGGCGCGGACGGCAAGTTGCAGGGTTTTGATATCGACATCGCCAGGATGGTGGCCAAGGGGTTGTTCAACGACCCGAGCAAAGTCGAGTTCGTGGTGCAGTCGTCCGATGCGCGGATTCCCAATCTGCTGACCGACAAGGTCGACATGAGCTGCCAGTTCATCACCGTCACCGCCAGCCGTGCGCAGCAAGTGGCGTTCACCCTGCCTTATTACCGCGAAGGTGTCGGCCTGCTGTTGCCGAACAACAGCAAGTACAAGGAAATCGAAGACCTGCAAGCGGCAGGCGATGACGTCACCGTGGCGGTGCTGCAGAACGTGTACGCCGAAGAATTGGTGCATCAGGCGTTGCCCAAGGCCAAGGTCGATCAGTACGACAGCGTTGACCTGATGTATCAGGCGGTGAACTCCGGCCGTGCCGATGCCGCCGCCACCGATCAGTCGTCGGTCAAATACCTGATGGTGCAGAACCCCGGCCGTTACCGCAGCCCGAGCTATGCCTGGAGCCCGCAGACTTACGCCTGTGCGGTCAAGCGCGGCGATCAGGACTGGCTGAACTTCGTCAACACCGCGCTGCATGAAGCCATGACCGGCGTTGAATTCCCGACCTACGCGGCATCATTCAAGCAATGGTTCGGCGTGGACCTGCCATCTCCAGCCATCGGTTTCCCAGTCGAATTCAAATGATCCCGTGAGAGTGGGGCGGTTACCGTCGCCCCGCTCAAGGTACTGCTGACCATGAACTATCAGTTGAATTTTGCCGCCGTGTGGCGCGATTTCGACACCTTGCTGGCGGGGCTCGGTCTGGGCTTGCAGTTGGCGCTGGTGTCGATCGCCATCGGCTGCGTGATCGGCCTGCTGATGGCGTTTGCCTTGCTGTCGAAGCATCGCGCCTTGCGGGTGCTGGCCTCGGTGTACGTCACGGTGGTGCGTAATACGCCGATCCTGGTGTTGATTCTGTTGATCTACTTTGCACTGCCAAGTCTCGGGATTCGTCTGGACAAGATTCCCTCGTTCATCATCACGCTGTCGCTGTATGCCGGCGCGTACCTGACCGAAGTGTTCCGTGGCGGCTTGCTGAGCATCCCCAAAGGGCAGCGCGAAGCTGGCCTGGCGATCGGCCTCGGCGAGTGGCAAGTGAAGGCCTACGTCACCGTTCCGGTGATGCTGCGCAACGTCTTGCCGGCGCTGTCGAACAACTTCATTTCGCTGTTCAAGGACACTTCGCTGGCCGCTGCGATTGCGGTGCCGGAGCTGACTTATTACGCGCGCAAGATCAACGTCGAAAGCTACCGGGTAATCGAAACCTGGCTGGTGACCACGGCGTTGTATGTCGCGGCCTGTTACCTCATTGCCATGCTGCTGCGTTACCTCGAGCAGCGTCTGGCGGTCCGTCGATAGGAGGCTGCGATGTACCAATCTCCCAGTTGGTTGCATGAATTGTGGCTCGCCCGCGAGCCGTTGTGGCAGGGCTTTCTGACCAGTGTGCAAGTCTCGGCGCTGGCCATTGTCCTCGGCACTATGCTCGGTGTGGTTGCCGGTCTGGTGCTGACTTATGGCAAGTTCTGGATGCGCGCACCGTTCCGCGTTTACGTCGATCTGATTCGCGGCACGCCAGTGTTCGTGCTGGTGCTGGCCTGCTTTTACATGGCGCCGGCGCTCGGTTGGCAGATCAGCGCGTTTCAGGCCGGTGCCCTGGGCCTGACGCTGTTCTGCGGCTCCCACGTCGCCGAAATCGTGCGCGGCGCGCTGCAAGCCTTACCGCGCGGGCAGATGGAGGCGGGCAAAGCCATCGGCCTGACGTTCTACCAATCCCTTGGCTACGTATTGTTGCCTCAGGCATTGCGGCAGATCCTGCCGACCTGGGTCAACTCGTCCACCGAAATCGTCAAAGCCTCGACTTTGCTTTCGGTGATCGGCGTCGCCGAACTGCTGCTCAGCACGCAACAGATCATCGCCCGGAACTTCATGACCCTGGAGTTCTACCTGTTCGCCGGTTTTCTGTTCTTCGTCATCAACTACGGCATCGAATTACTCGGCCGGCACATTGAAAAGCGGGTGGCCCTGCCATGACTCAAGCTCACGTTGCTTCACAGGATCAGGCGCTGCTGGACATTCGCGGCCTGCACAAACAGTACGGCGCGGTGGAAGTGCTCAAGGGTGTCGACCTGAGCATGCAGCGCGGCAACGTCGTCACCCTGATCGGCTCCAGCGGTTCCGGCAAGACCACGCTGCTGCGTTGCGTGAACATGCTCGAAGAATTCCAGGGCGGGCAGATCCTGCTCGACGGCGAATCCATCGGCTACGACGAGGTCAACGGCAAACGCGTGCGTCATCCTGAAAAAGTCATTGCTCGCCATCGCGCGATGACTGGCATGGCCTTCCAGCAGTTCAACCTGTTTCCGCACCTGACCGCGTTGCAGAACGTCACGTTGGGCCTGCTCAAGGTGAAGAAGATGCACAAGGATGAAGCCGTGGTGCTCGCCGAAAAATGGCTGGAGCGTGTCGGCCTGCTGGAGCGGCGCAATCACTTTCCCGGTCAGTTGTCCGGCGGCCAGCAACAGCGGGTGGCCATCGCCCGGGCGATTGCGATGAACCCGAGCCTGATGCTCTTCGACGAAGTCACTTCGGCCCTCGACCCGGAGCTGGTCGGTGAGGTGCTCAATGTCATCAAGGGTCTGGCCGAAGACGGCATGACCATGTTGCTGGTGACCCACGAAATGCGGTTTGCCTTCGAGGTCTCGGACGAGATCGTTTTCATGAATCAAGGGCGGATCGAAGAGCAGGGACCTCCCAAGGAACTGTTCGAACGCCCGCAATCGCCGCGTCTGGCGGAATTTCTCAAGAGCACGCGGTTTTGAATCTGTACTTTTGCAATCAGGAGAAACACCCATGAGCATTACGCGTTACGGCACCGGCAGCACCGCCGCCGGCGGCCAGCCTCGTCCATTTGCCCGCGCTGTCGAAGCGGATGGCTGGCTGCACGTGTCCGGTCAGGTACCGGCGGTGGATGGCGAGATCATTGTCGGCGGCATCGTCGAGCAGACCCACCAGACCATGAAGAACCTGGTCGCGATTCTCGAAGAGGCCGGTTATGGCCTTGAAGACGTGGTCCGTGCCGGTGTGTGGCTGGACGATCCACGGGATTTCAGCAGCTTCAACAAGGTTTTCGCCGAGTATTTCAAACCCGAACACGCCCCGGCGCGCGCCTGTGTGCAGGCGAGCATGATGGTGGATTGCAAGGTTGAGATTGACTGCATTGCCTACAAAAAAAGATCTGAGTGAAGCTTTCCCCTCACCCTAGCCCTCTCCCGGAGGGAGAGGGGACTGATCTTTATCGATGCACAGTTCAGCGTTTATCAGTGATTTATGCATCGACACGATCAGGCTCCCTCTCCCTCCGGGAGAGGGCGGGGGGTGAGGGGCGGCAATGTCACTGACACGGAACCAAGGGCCAGTTACCATCCGGCGACTTTGAATGGAAACCACTGAAATGACCGAAGACACCATCAAGCGCCGGGCACGCGGTCTGGACCGGGCGTTCGATATCCTCGATTTTCTCAAGGAGATCGGCCAGCCCTTGCGCCCCAATGACATCGCCAACGGCATCGGCAGTCCGAAATCCACGGTCTACGAACTGGTCGCCTCCTTGCTGGAACGGCGCATTCTGGAGCCAGTGGGCAAGGACGGCCACGTCTATCTGGGCCGCCAGTTGTACTTCCTCGGTCAGGCCCATCTGCGTCATTTCGATCTCAGCCGCGAGGCCGATCAGGCCTTGCAGGAGATCGTCAGCCAGACCCGCGAAACCGCGCAGATGTGCCTGCTCAACGGGCGCAAATATACGGTCGCGTTGATGAAGGAGGGTGAGCGGCATTTCCGCATCTCCTCCGACATCGGTGAAAACGCGCCGATCCCGTGGACCGCCTCCGGGCGCCTGCTGCTCGCGCACTTGAGCGATCAGCAGATCATCGACCTGATCGACGAGGACGACTACATCCTGCCCGACGGCGAGCGCCTGCCACTGGAACGCTTTCTGGCGGAGATTCGTCAGGCCGGCATCGATGGCTTTTTCTCCTTCGACAGCGTCGCCGACACCTTCACCCATTGCTTCGCCGCGCCGGTCAAAGACCCGCAGGGCGTGGCGATTTGTACCCTGTGCATCGTCGCTCCGCGCGCCGATGCGAAAAACAACTACAACGACTATCGCCGGGTGCTGATTGAAAGCGCCAACAGCCTCGCCCGGCGTATCAACGAATAACCGCGGCTGCCTGCGGCCGCGACTGTGAGGATTGGACCATGACCACTGCCATCAACTCTGCCGTAGACAAAGGTGACGCCGCGATTGGCGCGCAACTGACCCGCGACGTCAGCCTGCCCGCGCTGGTGCTGCACCGCGAGGCGCTGGAGCACAACATCCGCTGGATGCAGAAATTTGTCAGCGACAGCGGCGCCGAACTCGCGCCCCACGGCAAAACCAGCATGACCCCGGCGCTGTTCAAGCGGCAGCTCGACGCGGGTGCCTGGGGCATCACTCTCGCCAGCGCCACCCAGACCCGCGCCGCTTACGCCCATGGCGTGCGCCGGGTGTTGATGGCCAATCAACTGGTCGGCACGCCGAACATGGCGTTGATTGCCGATCTGCTCGCTGATCCGACGTTCGATTTCCATTGCATGGTCGATCACCCGGACAACGTCGCCGACCTCGGGGCTTACTTCGCGGCCCGTGGGGTCAGGCTCAACGTGATGATCGAATACGGCGTGGTCGGCGGGCGCTGCGGTTGCCGCAGCGAGCAGGAAGTCATCGAGCTGGCCAAGGCCATCGATGCGCAACCGGCACTGGCCCTGACCGGTATCGAAGGTTATGAGGGCGTGATCCACGGCGATCACGCGGTCAGCGGCATTCGCGAATTTGCCGCGTCGCTGGTACGCCTGGCCGTGCAGCTGCAGGACAGCGGCGCTTTCGCAATCGCCAAACCGATCATCACCGCATCGGGTTCGGCCTGGTATGACCTGATTGCCGAATCCTTCGAAACGCAGAACGCCGCTGGCCGTTTCCTCAGCGTGTTGCGCCCGGGCAGTTACGTGGCGCACGACCATGGCATCTACAAAGAAGCGCAGTGCTGCGTGCTCGAGCGTCGCAGCGATCTGCACGAAGGCCTGCGCCCGGCGCTGGAAGTCTGGGCTCATGTGCAATCGTTGCCGGAGCCGGGTTTTGCGGTGATCGCCCTGGGCAAACGCGACGTCGCATTCGATGCCGGTTTGCCGGTGCCGCTGTTGCGCTACAAGGCCGGCGTGGTGCCGGCGGTGGGGGATGATGTCGGTGCGTGCAAGGTCACGGCGGTGATGGATCAGCATGCATTCATGACCGTGGCACCGGGTGTAGAACTGCGGGTCGGCGACATCATTGCCTTTGGTACTTCGCATCCGTGCCTGACGTTCGACAAATGGCGGGTGGGGTTGCTGGTGGATGAGCAGTTGGCGGTCATCGAGACCATGGAAACTTGCTTCTAAGGCTTGAGATTGCGTTGCGGCGGCTGATCGCGAGCAGGCTCACTCCTACATTTGGAACGCATTTCAATTGTAGGAGTGAGCCTGCTCGCGATAGCACCAGAACAGCCACCACCGAACCCCCAGAGATCCCACCCGATGAAAATCCCCCGCAACACTCCGCGCATCGCCCTGATCGGCGAATGCATGATCGAACTGCAACAACGTGCCGACGGCAGTCTGCAGCAAAGTTTTGGTGGCGATACCCTCAATACCGCGGTGTACCTGTCCCGCGCCATGGGCGACAAGGCGCAGGTCGATTACGTCACTGCGCTGGGCGATGACAGTTTCAGCGACGCCATGTGCCAGATCTGGCGCAGCGAGGGCATCGGCCTGGACAGGGTGCAGCGCTTGCCGGGCCGTTTGCCCGGTTTGTACTGCATCCAGACCGATGCCAACGGCGAGCGGCGATTTCTGTACTGGCGCAACGAAGCGGCGGTACGCGATTGCTTTACCACGCCCGCGGCCGAGCCGATCCTCGCGGCGCTGCCGGACTACGACGTGCTGTATTTCAGCGGCATCACCCTCGCCGTACTCGGCATGCAAGGCCGCGCCCGACTGATCAAGACGTTGAGCGAAGCGCGGCAGCGCGATGCGCGTATCGTGTTCGACAACAACTATCGCCCACGCCTGTGGGTTTCGGTGGAGGAGGCGCGGGCGGCGTATCGCAGCGTCCTGCCTTATGTCGATCTGGCGTTGCTGACCGTGGATGATGAACAGGCGTTGTTCGGGTTTGCCGATGCGCAAGAGGTGTTCGCCGCCTACGCGCAGTTCGGCACACCGGAGGTGGTACTCAAGCGTGGCGCCGAGGCGTGTCTGATTCGTTGCGCGGGGGAGACGTTTGAAGTGCCGGCGCACAAGGTCGACAAGGTAGTCGACACCACGGCGGCGGGGGATTCGTTCAGCGCGGCGTACCTGGCCAGGCGCTTGCTCGGCGGCAGTCCGGCAGAGGCCGCGCAGGCGGGGCATGAATTGGCCAGCCGAGTGATACAGGTGCCCGGAGCGCTGATCCCCCGAACTTGAAATGCAATTCCTGTAGGCGCAGCCTCGTTGCACTCGTCAGCTCCTACAGCGAGCAGCGATCAATCCCGATAAAACACCTGCACCAGGTGATAGCCAAACTTGCTCTTGATCGGCCCATGCACGGTGCGCAACGGTTTCTTGAAGATCACCGCGTCAATCGCGCCGACCATCTGTCCCGGGCGCACTTCACCCAGATCGCCGCCGCGTTTGCCGGACGGGCAGGTCGAGAATTTCTTCGCCAGGACATCGAACGCTTCGCCCTTGGCGATGCGCTGTTTGAGTTGTTCGGCCTCTTCGGCGGTTTTCACCAGAATGTGGCGGGCTTGGGCTTTCATCGTGCAATACCTGATAACGGGGTGACAGCGGGGCGCGCGATTATGCCCCAACTCACGGCCTCGGGTTGCTCAACTTGCGGATCTTGCTTGCCAGCACTTCAAGGACGAAGGGTTTGGCGACCATGTCCATGCCTTCTTCGAGAAAGCCGTGACGCTCGGCAGCAATCTGCGCATAGCCAGTCATGAACAACACTTTCAGACTCGGACGATGCTGGCGAGCGATCTCGGCCAACTGGCGGCCGTTCATGCCGGGCAGCCCGACATCGGTGACCAGCAGATCGACGCGTTGTGCGGATTCGAGCAAGGGCAGGGCGGTCTGGGCGTTCTCCGCTTCGACGGTTTTGTAGCCCAGTTCCTTGAGCAGATCGAGCACCAGCATGCGCACTGCCGGGTCATCCTCGACCACGATCGCGGTCTCGCCGGAGGATGAAGCGGCGATCGGCTCGGCGGTTTCGACCGAGGTGGTTTCGGCTGTCGGCTCCAGCAAACGCGGCAAGTACAGGCGCACGCAAGTGCCTTGCCCCGGCACACTGTCGAGGCTTACATGTCCGCCGGACTGCTGGGCGAAACCGTAAATCATCGACAACCCCAGGCCGGTGCCCTGGCCGATCGGTTTGGTGGTGAAAAACGGATCGAACGCCTTGGCCCGAATCGACGGGGTCATGCCGGTGCCATTGTCACTGACCGCGAGCATCACGTATTCCCCGGCCTTCACCGGCTCGAGGATGGTGATGTCGCTGCTGTCGAGATACACGTTCGCGGTCTGGATAAGCAACGTGCCGCCTTCCGGCATCGCATCGCGGGCGTTGATCACCAGATTGAGCAGAGCATTTTCCAACTGACTGACGTCGGTGCTGACCGGCCATACATCGTCGGGCAGGCGCAGTTGCAGATCGATCGGATCGCCCTTGGTGCGGCGGATCAGGTCTTCCAGCGAATGCACCAGCTCGTTGACGTTCAGTTGCTTGCGATCCAGCGACTGGCGCCGCGAGAACGCCAGCAAACGATGGGTCAGCGCCGCCGCGCGATTGGCCGATGAGACCGCCGCTTCGGTGAAACGGCCGATCTCGTCGGCGCGACCATTGGCGATGTAGCGCTGCATCAGGTCGAGACTGCCGATGATGCCTGTGAGCATGTTATTGAAGTCGTGGGCGATGCCGCCGGTGAGCTGGCCGACAGCCTCCATTTTTTGCGCGTGACGCAAGGCATCTTCCGCGCGCTCGCGTTCGAACATCTCGTTCTGCAGACGCTGATTGGCCTGGGCCAGTTGTTCGGTGCGCGCGCTGACCCGCTCTTCAAGCGTTTCATTGAGATTGCGCAAGGCTTCTTCGGTTTTCTTGCGCTCGGTTTCGTCGATCACAAAGATGTAGAAGCCGTTCACCGCACCGTCCGCGCCATGACGTGGCAGATAGTTCATCAAGGCATGACGGATGCTGCCATCGCGGTGTGGGGTGTAGAAACTGAAAGAGCAGGAGCGTCCGGCCAGCGCTTCGGCAATGTACGGTGCGCGCAGGAAGTAGGCTTCTTCGCCAACCACTTCGCGGATCGTGCGCCCGTACAATTCCTGCGGCGTCAGGCCGTACCAATCGAGGTACGCCGCGTTGTTCAGGCGAAAACGCTCTTCGGCGTCGACATAGCTGATCAGGATCGGCATGGCGTTGATGATCAGTTGCAGCTCGGTCTGGCTCTGACGCAGCGCCTGTTCGGTGTGTTTGCGTTCGGTCAGGTCCAGCGCCGCGCCGAGAAAGCGCATGGGTCGACCGTGATGATCCTTGTAGCAGCGCCCGCGCGCGAAAACCCAGCGCAGCGTGCCGTCGGCTTGCAACAGGCGGTACTCCTCGGCGTACTCGGTGCCGTGGGTGATGCAGTGCTTGATGCCACGCGCGACCATGGCGCGGTCTTCCGGGTGCACGCCGTGCAGGTAGTCGCTGATCGGCAGCTGTGCGGCGGCGGCCGGATCGACACCGTGCAGTTCGGCAAAGTGCGCGTCGGCAATGAAACGGTCTTCGCCAATGTCCCAGTCCCACGTGCCGACGGCATCAGCCGCGGCCAGGGCCAGTTGCAGACGTTCTTCGGACTGACGCTGGGCCTTGAGGCTTTCCTCGGAGCGGCGCTGCAATTCCAGGGCGATGCGTCGGCGTTCGTTGGTTTCGATGGCCGTGATCAGAATTCCCGCCACTTGTGCGCTTTCATCGCGAATCGGGCTGTAGGTCAGATCCAGCCAGAAATCGGTTTTTTTGCCGTCGTGCTGCACCGTGAAACGCTGCTCACTGAAGCTGCGAACCTGTCCCTGCAACACCGCTTGATAAATCGGCTCGGAAAAATCCCGCACTTCCGGCCAGACCTCATGCGTCGGCTGTCCGAACGCTTGCGGATGTTTGCTGCCGGCGAGCAGGGCGAAACCATTGTTGTAGATCTGCGTCAGCTCAGGGCCCCATAACAGCAGCATCGGCATCGGTGAATGAATCACGATATCCACTGCCGTGCGCAGGCTCTGCGGCCAGGTGCCGGCAGCGCCTAGCGGGCTGCGACTCCAGTCGGTGCGGGCAATCAGGGCCTGAGCATCATCGGTGGTGGGTACAGCATTCATGTTTCAATCCTGAGCGTGGTTCGGTGAGACGAGGTCTATCATTGTTGCAGGAGCCGCGCCAAGCGTAGGCCAAATCTGCTCATCCAATGCTTCGCGGGTGCTTTCAGCCATGGAAATCGATGCACTGTTATCAACATTGTCGCAAAATAACGGTTCGGATCTCTTCCTCTCCACCGGCGCACCGCCCAGCGCGCGCGTTGACGGTGTGTTGACGGCATTGAACGATCAGCCATTCAAACCCGGCGAAACCGCGGCAATCGCCACCTCCCTGATGGACGCTGAGCAGCGCCGGGAGTTCGACCGGGATCTGGAAATGAACCTGGCAATCTCCCGAACGGGCGTCGGGCGGTTCCGGGTGAACATTTTCAAGCAGCGCAACGACGTCTCGATCGTCATCCGCAACGTCAAACTCGACATTCCGCGATTCGAAGACTTGAAGCTGCCGCCAGTGTTGCTCGAGACGGTGATGCTCAAACGCGGCCTGATTCTCTTCGTCGGCGCCACCAGTTCAGGCAAGTCGACCTCGCTGGCCGCCCTGATCGACCACCGCAACCGCCACAGTGCCGGGCACATCGTGACCATCGAGGACCCGATCGAATATATCCATCGGCACAAGCGTTCGATCATCAACCAGCGTGAAGTCGGCGTCGACACGCGCAGCTTTCATGCCGCGCTGAAGAACACCCTGCGCCAGGCCCCGGACGTCGTATTGATCGGCGAAATCCGTGATCGCGAAACCATGGAACATGCATTGTCATTCGCCGATACCGGGCATCTGGTGCTGTCGACGTTGCACGCGACCAACGCCAATCAGGCACTCGATCGAATCATCAATATGTTTCCCGAGGAGCGGCGCGAGCAGCTTTTGCAAACCCTGGGCAACAACCTGAAGGCTTGTGTATCGCAAAGACTTGTACGCACGGTTGACGGGCAGAGAAGAGCAGCGGTGGAAGTCATGCTGGGGAATCCGACTATTGAAGATCACATTCGCAGAAATGAGTTGGGTGAGTTGAAAGGCATAATGGAAAAATCCATCGATTTGGGTATGCAGACCTTTGATGGTGCTCTTTACAACCTGGTTCTGGAGGGGGCGATCACTATGGAAGAAGCATTCAAGAATGCAGACTCCATAAATAACATCAGGCTGCGATTAAAACTTTCCGGCGAATCAGCTGATGCGCAGGGGCGTCTTTCTGGCGGCTGGAGTTTGTTGGAGTAAAAAATCGTGTAGTTGCAGTTGTTGTTTTAAGTGTCGAGAAATATCGATTAATAAACCTTCGCTTGAAGGTTTATTGCGTTTGTTTAAGGTTGCGTTCGTTGTTTAATTGTTGAATAAAGGACGCAATATGAGAGTAAGAAGTGTTTTTGAACAAAGCGCTGTGTTGACCGCAGAAGATAATAATTTCTGCTCGGAGGCTGATCAGTTTGAACGGGCAGAGATTGTAAGTCGAATTTCCGGTAGTTATCAGGCCGGTTCGTCTTTACCGGATTTTGAGATGTTAAGTCTGGATTTACAGCCAGGTTCATCCATGCATTATGTGCAAAAACCTTTTAGCGATTTGCTCGCGAAGTGTGTAAATCGTTACGAACCGGGCGCGATTGCAATACTCAAGGGCGATGGGTTGTTAATGGCTGACGGGCTTGAGCAGGTGGCGGCTAGAATCAAGTCCGCGCCCGAAGCTCACGACGATTTTGAAGTGCTCAAAGACGGCCTCAATCTTACCGGAGGTCAAATCTGGTCGAATGGAAAGGCGAGTTACGCACAGTGGTTGCGCTTTCATGGTTTGCATGTCCCTACAGACATTGATCAACTGACGAAGTTGGTGGAATTTTTGACCTTGAGGTGGTCAGCAGCGGATCAGCTTCCCGATTACTGGGAGTGTATCAATGGCGGCGTGATCACATTGACCGCTGAAGAATGTAAAGAAATTCGTGATTTGACGACGGAGTTTTTTTCAGGCTCTTTGCTGGACACCTTGTATGAGCAGATCAAGCCGAAGTTGGCGGATCGCATTTCTTGGGAAAGTGCAGGTGATGTTGTTGCCCAGTTGATAGGCCATCAGTATTCACAGGCTCAGGCCAAGCGCTATATCGAAAGGTTGGCGTGGTGGGGGGCAAACAGTGATGAGGCGCTGGACAGTCAAAGACGGTCATCCGTCCTGTACACTGCGATTATTCTTCAGCTTGATCCATTGATCGGTACCCAGCATAGGAGAAACTGTATTGCTGGTTTCGATATCTATGACCCCGAAACAGCGGCTGATCAATCTTTGAGTGTTGTCCGGGAAAACATTGAGAGTCACCTTGTTGACAGCAAGAAAATTTCTCGCCTGCTTGTGCCACTGGCATCTCACTTACTATTGTCTTCCATCGCCCCGGCGTTGCTGGTTAAAAACATTCCGGCATGGCTTACTGCGGGCTCTATAAGTTGGGTGGTTTTTTCGCAAACGGTTAGCTCTATCGAAATGACAGCCAAAGGCGCATCGCGTCTTGTGACATATGACCAGGTTATGAAATTTGCTGATCTGGAATCGATCAGTAAATCAATTAGCGCTCTGCAGGGTCTGGCTTTGATCGATGCCGCTACGGACTGGGGGTTGATCAATGAGGTGATCACGCCCGAGGACATACAGACAGCTATTGGACAAGCAACGCAACGGGCAATGAATGCCTATCAAAGCCACGTGGAGACTATTGTCAAAGGCACCAAAGCCTTCACTGCTCCCGTGCCAAATCGCAGGCGAATTGCTTTGGCCGCTCTGGAGCCGGCGCTGCCGAATTGCGATTTTCTGGAAGAGCCGATACTTCGCCCGAATACGTTTTCCGATTTGAGGCACTCTATACTCGAGTTGCAAATAGAGGACGAACTTGCTTCCGGCCAGTGGGACTGGAATAAACAACCCCACATCCTTACTCAGTATCCTCTGCTGCAATACTGTACTCCCACCCGAGTCGCCTTTTTGGCAGAGACGCGCGAGTATCACAAAAATATTCATGCCGCCATGGAAACAAACATAAAAATGGCGCTGGCGGGTATGCCACGTCAAGACCGGGATGTATTTGAAAGGAGCAGAATTACATTCTTTACAGTCCGTCGAACCGCCGGGACATTTATTCATGAGCCGGTAGATCACAGACAGACAAGTGCCGACCGGCAGGAAACGAAAGTTGTAGAGATCCAGGCTGATAAAGATCGTGCCCGAGGTCGATTCGCGCTGATCATGATCGCTTCCCATGGCAATAATGAACTTCTATGCTACGAAATGTTTAGCTTGTTGGGTGAGTGTCGTAGAAATGATGCATTGGGGGCTTTGATAAAGAATACCGGCAAAATGAGTATGCCATCCAGGCTCGATTATAAGGGCGGGCTTTACGAAGAACATCCTCCAGTCCCTGAAACGCATAACGTTCCGATCGACATAAGCACCTATATGAACGGTACTCAAGCGAACCCGAATTCAGCAGGTTCGATGATAATCGAGAAGCTCGGCACGATCGCAGCACCAGCCATCGAGTCTGGCAGCAAAAAAAGTTATTATCAGTATTTCATCAGTGCACAGGCGCAGACTATTGCGAAGTTCATAGTCGCCAATCGCCCTATCGGCAGCGTAGATGAGTTGCTGGAGACATTTACTGATCTTACGGAGAAAGAGAAAAAAGCGCGGCAATACGATGAGGCAGTAACGTTTGTAATCGATCTGATTGTGCCGTTCAAAAAATGCATCGAGGACCTGGCGTCCGGAGAAAGAAATAAAGTTGTCGATGGTATCTACGGTTGTTCCATGGACGCTATTGGTGTTTTGTTTACGCTTGTAGGTGCTCCGGTCAAGGTGCTTAATATCGCTACAAAGTCGATATCGCAGACTGCCAAACTTGCTAAATTCCTGAAGTATGGTTTGCAATTGGCGGTCTCGACCTTCAATCCGATTGATGGGTTACCCTCGACGGGTTACAAAATTTCAAAAATATTAATCAGAAATGGATTGAGCTTGGCGCCCAAGGGGTTGAGGCTTCTAGATGCTGCTTCCTCGCAACTGAAAAACTTCACGGGGGGCAGACATTCCACTGATTTGATTCAGGCTGCCAGCCTTCCAGCGCTCGGGCAGGGGAAGTGGCGACCTCGCGGCGGTGCTCTTACTGCGCTGAGTGTCAGTGCATTCAAAAAAAGTAATCATTGGTATGCGCTCACCCGGAGCGGTAAGCCTTGGGGAAAAAAGCTGCCGAACTTCGAATTCAAGTGTTCGTTTACTCTCCCAAGTGTACGACCAGAAAGTCTTACGAAACATATCATCGAACACGGCCTGCGCATTTCTAAGCAGAAGTTGGATTCCGCAATTACTGTATTGACGAACTCCCGGATCAATCTGGACACCGACCTGGCGATCGGTCTGTTTTTGGGGACGACGGACAATAGTCGCGCAAAGATCGAGGCACTACTAAAGACTGTAAGACTCGACTTTGCAGGGGTTTCCGCCAGTAATTTCTTTCTTGATCCGCTGAAGACTGATGATCAGGTCGTCAGTGTCGATGTCAATCAATACAACGAGTGGAAAAAAGCAGAGTTGCATGCTCGGAATCAAGTGCAGTTCATGACGGTTAACAATCAGAATCTCAATATGGGTTTTGAATTCAGCAGATTCAATTATGGAGCAGTTGCCGATGATCTGTTACATGAGATGTGTCGAGCACAGGCCGGAACGGTAGATTACGCTTATGCTCCGGCGGCAATACGAAACAAGACCCAGCACTGTGACGTTAGCCGGTTATTGAATTTCGCTGCAGGGCACATACCTTATATTGGCCCAGCTGCTGGCGATGGTAGCGCTTTGCAAAACGCGGACTCGATTGCAATGCTGGTAGCTTTGCTCAGCCAGAAAGAGTCTGATCCATCAGAATTCAATATGAACATGACACGTCTGAAGGCTGCAGTTAAAAGGAGCGCCGGGCGAAAGATTACCGAGGAAGTCTGGTTGAATCTCAACGATTAAACGTCCAGACCATTCCCGGGCTTTTGCCTTTGGCTCGCGAATGGTCACCTTGACCTTTGCAATATTCACTGCTCAAGCTCCCACCGATCCCGAAACTGCTCCAGCGCTTCGGGATTGGCCAGCGCATCGGTATTTTTTACCGGTCGCCCATGCACCATCTCGCGCACAGCCAGTTCCACGACCTTGCCGCTGATGGTGCGTGGAATGTCTGTCACCGCCACAATTTTCGCCGGTACATGCCTTGGGGAGGTGTTGGCGCGGATCACCTGACGGATGCGCTGCTCCATTGCTTCATCCAGTTCCAGCCCTTCGCGCAACCTGATAAACAGCACAACCCGCACATCATCCTGCCACTGCTGACCGATGGCGACGCTGTCCTGTACTTCGGTGATCTTCTCGACCTGACGATAGATTTCCGCTGTACCGATGCGCACGCCACCCGGATTCAGCACCGCGTCCGAGCGGCCATGGATCATCATTGCGCCATTGGGCAATTGTTCGGCGTAGTCACCCTGCGCCCAGAAGCCGGGAAAGAGACTGAAATAGGACTGGCGCAGTTTTGTGCCGTCAGGATCATTCCACAACCCGATCGGCATCGCCGGAAAATGCCGGGTGCAGACCAGTTCTCCTTTTTCACCGATCACCGGCTGACCAGCGTCGTTCCACACCTCGACGGCCATGCCCAGGCTCTTGCCCATGATTTCTCCGCGGCGGACCGGTGACAGCGGATTGCCGTTGACGAAGCAGGAAACGATGTCCGTGCCACCGGACATCGACGCCAGGCATACGTCGGTTTTGAAGTCGCGATAAACGAAATCATAGCTTTGCGGCGACAGCGCCGAGCCCGTACACAGCAGTGTTTTCAAGCTGCTCAAGTCATGACTTTCACGGGGTCTGGCGCCGCCGCTTTCCAATGTGGCGAGGAACTTGGGACTGGTGCCAAACACGCTGATGCGCTCGTCGTCGATCAGTTCGAGCAGACGCTGAGGGTCCGGGTGGAACGGCGAGCCGTCGTAGAGCACCACGGCGCTGCCCACCGCGAGTGCCGAGACCAGCCAGTTCCACATCATCCAGCCGCAGGTCGTGTAGTAGAACAAGCGATCACCAGGGCCGAGGTCGCAGTGCAAACCATGCTCCTTGACGAGTTGCAGCAGCACGCCGCCGGTGCTGTGGACGATGCATTTCGGCACGCCAGTGGTGCCGCTGGAGTACAGCACGTAGAGCGGATGGTTGAACGGCACCGGGGTGAAATCCGGCTCGCCATCCGGTTCGTAGAAGTCTTGCCACAGAGTGACTTCGGCGTCGGTCTGGTAGTCGTCGATGCGCGCTTGCGGACGGGCGTACGGCACGATGATCAACTGCTGCAGCGACGGCAGTTGCGCCAGGATTTCGTTGAGCTTTGCGGTCTGATCGAGGGTTTTTCCGGCGTATTGATAGCCCGCGCAGGTGAGCAGCAGTTTCGGTTCGATCTGGCCAAAGCGATCGATCACGCCGTGGGTACCAAAGTCTGGTGACGAGCACGACCAGATCGCGCCAAGGCTGGTAGTCGCCAGCATCGCCACCAGTGTTTGCCAGGTGTTGGGCATGCACGCGGCGACGCGATCGCCGTATCCAATGCCCACGGCGCGCAGGCTGGCCTGGAAGCCTGCCACGTGTTCGGCCAGTTCGGCCCAGGTCAGTTGCTCGCGCTGGCCATTTTCCGCAACGGCGACCACCGCTACGGCATCGTCGCGACGGCGCAGCAGGTGTTCGGCGAAGTTCAGCGTCGCGCCGGGAAACCACTCGGCGCTGGGCATCTGCGCACCTTCGTGGAAAACGGCGTCGGGTTGGGTATGGAAGCGGATGTCGAAGAAATCGACGATCGCCTGCCAGAAATCGCCGCGCTGCTCGATGCTCCATTGGTGCAGGGCAGGGTAGTCATCGAGCTGCAGCGAATGCCGCTGATTGATCTCGCGCCGAAACACGTCCATACGCGAACGGGCGATACGCTGCGGGTCGGGTTGCCAGAGGATGTCGGACATGGGTTGCCTCTTCTTATCTGATTCGTACAGGCCACGGAAATCATCTCCTGTGGGAGCGAGCCTGCTCGCGAAAGCGTTGTGTCAGAATCCCGAACTGTGTCTGATCCACCGCTATCGCGAGCAGGCTCACTCCTACAGGAGCGGGCAGGATTATTGCGCCAACCACCCTCCATCAATATTCCACGCCGCCCCGCGCACCTGGCTGCCAGCCTCGCTGCACAAAAACAGTACCAGCTCACCCAGATGCTGCGGCGTAACGAACTCCAGCGAAGGCTGTTTCTCGGCGAGCAGGTCATGCTGCGCCTGCTGCGGATCGACGCCCTTGGCCGCACGATCATCGATCTGCTTCTGCACCAGCGGCGTCAACACCCAGCCCGGACAGATCGCGTTGCAGGTGACATGGCTGGTCGCGGTTTCCAGCCCGACCACTTTGGTCAGGCCGATCACACCATGTTTGGCGGCGACATACGCGGCTTTGCCGGTGGAGCCGACCTGGCCATGCACCGACGCGATATTGATGATCCGTCCCCAGTTTTTCTCGCGCATGCCCGGCAGGCTCAAGCGAGTGCTGTGAAACACCGATGACAGGTTGATCGCGATGATCGAATCCCACCGCTCGACTGGAAATTCTTCCACCGCCGCCACGTGTTGAATACCCGCGTTGTTGACCAGAATGTCGACGCCGCCAAACTCACGCTCGGCGTAAGCGATCATGTCGGCAATCTGCGCCGGGTCGCTGACATCGGCGGGATGATGGCCGACCTTGCCGCCGAACCGGGCGACCTCGGCAATCACCTTCGAGGCGTCGCCGAAACCATTGAGAATCAGGTTGGCGCCGGCCTGCGCCAGGCTCAGCGCGATGCCCAGGCCGATGCCGCTGGTGGAGCCGGTTACCAGCGCTGTCTTGCCGGAAAGAGTGGTCATGAATACCTCACACAATGCCAGTGGCGTAGAAAGTGCCGATCACCACGAAAACCGCCAGGGTCTTGATCAGCGTAATACAGAAAATGTCTTTATAGGCTTCACGGTGGGTCAGCCCGGTCACCGCCAGCAGCGTGATCACCGCGCCGTTGTGCGGCAGGGTGTCCATGCCGCCACTGGCCATTGCGGCCACGCGGTGCAGCACTTCCAGCGGAATATTCGCCGCATGCGCCGCACTGATGAACTGTTCGGACATCGCCGCCAGCGCAATGCTCATGCCGCCCGAGGCCGAACCGGTGATGCCGGCGAGCAGCGTCACGGTGATGGCTTCGTTGACCAGTGGATTGGGGATCTGCTTGAGCCAGTCGGCCAACACCAGAAAGCCGGGCAGTGAGGCGATGACCGCACCAAAGCCGTATTCGGACGCGGTGTTCATCGCCGCCAGCAACGCACCGCTGACCGCGCTTTTGCTGCCTTCGGCAAGCTTGCTGCGAATCGCCTGAAAGCCGAATGCCAATACCATGAGAATGCCGACCAGCAACGCAGCCTGCACCGCCCAGATCGCCGTGAGCTTGGCGATCTCGGTCGTGACTGGCGCGGCCATGCCCGGCAGTGCGAGGCTGTGGGTCTTGCCATACCACTGCGGAATCCACTGGGTGAACAGCAGGTTCATGATCCCGACCGCCAGCAATGGCGACAGCGCGATCCACGGGTTCGGCAGTTGGAGGTCTTCAGCGGTTTCCGGTTCGTTGCGCAGTTCGGTGCCATAGCCTTCACCGGCACGCTGCGCCTTGTTGCGCTGGCGCTGCAAAAACAGCATGCCGGCGCAGAACACGAATATCGTGCCGATCACGCCCAGCCACGGCGCCGCCCATGCGGTGGTATTGAAAAACGTGCTGGGGATGATGTTCTGGATCTGCGGCGTGCCGGGCAGGGCGTCCATGGTGAACGAGAACGCACCGAGCGCGATGGTCGCCGGGATCAAGCGCTTGGGAATATTGCTTTGGCGAAACATCTCGGCGGCGAACGGGTACACCGCAAACACCACGACAAATAACGACACGCCGCCGTAAGTCAGCAGGGCGCAAACCAGCACGATCACCAGCATCGCTTGCCGGGTGCCGAGCAAGCGAATCGCGGCGGCGACAATCGACCGCGAGAAGCCGGACAGTTCGATCAGCTTGCCAAACACTGCGCCGAGCAGGAAAACGGGAAAGTAGAGCTTGATGAAACCGACCATCTTGTCCATGAACACCCCGGTAAACGCGGGCGCGACGGCGGATGGATCGGTGAGCAAAACCGCGCCGAGGGCAGCGATCGGGGCGAAGAGGATAACGCTGTAGCCACGGTAGGCGGCGAGCATCAGCAGCGTCAGCGCTGCCAGGGCAATGATCACACTCATGGTGTGTCTCTCCAGGATTGTTGTTTTTATAGGTGGAACGGGTGGAGAGGCTGTAGCGATTACTGTGCCAAAACCCTAACCAATTGATATCTATGAATATTCTCTACGGCAAGGTCAGCATCTTGAGTAATTTGTCTCTATTTTGAGACCGATAAAAGATCGCAGCCTTCGGCAGCTCCTACACGGAAGGTCGTATTTACCCTGTAGGAGCTGCCGAAGGCTGCGATCTTTTGATCTCGAAAAACCTATCTAAAAAAAGAGATTGCTGTCTCTTTAGTGAGACTCAAACGATTCCCAACGCCAGCATTTTCTTGTACAGCGTCGACCGCCCCAGCCCTAACCGAGCCGCAGCCTCCGGCACTTTCCCCGCGCATTGCGCCAGGGCCGACTCAATCAACTGCCGATCAAAACGCGCTCGCGCCTGGGCGAATGTCTCACCCACGGCTGCTTGTACGCCCGGATCGGCCGTGCGCTCAACCGGGGTGAACGACCCAATCGCCCCGCGAATATCCTGCTCGGTCAGCAGTAAGTCATCACTGAGCAGCGCCGCCCGTTCAAGCACATTGCGCAACTCGCGAATGTTGCCCGGCCACGCATGCTGGCCGAGCAGCGCCAGCGCATCGCGGTGCAATTCATGCTGGCTGCGCAGCTCCTCCAGAATCGCCTCGCTCAGCGCGGGCAGGTCATCAAGCCGTTCACGCAGCGGCGGCACCTGGATTGGCAGGACGTTGAGGCGGTAGTACAAATCGGCGCGAAATTCGCCACGCTTGATCGCCGCCTGCAAATCTGTCGAAGTCGCGGCGATCACCCGCACATCGCTCTGAATCACTTCATTGGAGCCGACCGGTTCGAATTCCTTTTCCTGCAAAACCCGCAGCAGTTTGCTTTGCAGCGGCAGCGGCATATCGCCGATCTCGTCGAGAAACAGCGTGCCGCCCTGAGCGATCTGCAATTTGCCGGTACGGCCCTTGCGATCAGCACCGGTAAACGCGCCCGGTGCCGTGCCGAAGAACTCGGCTTCCAGCAAAGCCTCCGGAATGGCCGCACTGTTGATGCTGACGAAGGCTTTGTGCGCCCGTGGCGAGGCGCTGTGAATGGCTTGCGCAAGCAATTCCTTGCCGGTGCCGGTTTCGCCGAGCAGCAACACCGGCGAATCAGCGCTGGCACTGCGTCGGGCGCGGCGTTTGACTTCGAGGCTGGCAGCGCTGGTGCCGATGAAATGGGCGAAGTTGTATTTGGTCTGCCGCGCGCGCAGCAGCGAGCGGGTCGAGGCCAGTTCTTCCTGCATGCTCAGGTAGCGCTTGAGCATCGGCGACAACGTGCGCAATTCGTCGAACAGGGCAAAACCGATGGCGCCGATCACACTGCCGGCGTCGTCATGGATGGGCAGGCGCATCACCACCAGCGGTTCCTTCGGTGTGTCCTGCATGTCCAGCAGAATGGGGCGACCGGTGCGCACCACTTCGCGCAGCAGGCTGCCGGGGATCACGCTTTCGCAGGGTTTGCCGATGGCGCCTGCCGCAGATTCAAGACCAAAGCGCCGCGCGTAGCGCTCGTTCATCCAGACGATGTTCGCATCGCGATCGACAATCACCGTGCCTTCACTGGACTGCTCGATGATCTCGAACAGCGAACGGATCGCCAGAGTGCGAACCCGTTGATAGTCCTTGAGGCTTTCGGTGGTGTTCATCTGCAAGGTCCTGAAAATATTTCGCCTGTTGAGGCTTCATCGCGAGCAGGCTCACTCCTACAGGGGGAACGCATTCCAATTGTAGGAGTGAGCCTGCTTGCGATAGCCATGACTCGGTTCCGAGTCGGGCTGCGATTATGCCTACCCCGGATGCGCCGCCGCCAACAGCTCTTTGGTGTACGGATGCTGGGGATTGTCGAATACCTCATGACTGGCGCCACGCTCGACCACTTTGCCGTCCTTGATCACAATCATGTCGTGGGCCAGCGCGCGCACTACCGCAAGATCGTGGCTGATGAACAGATAAGTCAAACCGTGTTTTTCCTGCAGGTCACGGAGCAGGGCGACCACTTGTTTCTGCACCGTGCGATCGAGTGCCGAAGTCGGCTCATCGAGCAGGATCAGCGCCGGTTTCAGCACCAGCGCCCGGGCGATGGCGATGCGCTGACGCTGGCCGCCGGAGAATTCATGCGGGTAGCGATGGCGGCTTTCCGGGTCGAGGCCGACTTCCCTGAGCACGCGAATCACTTGCTCGTCGCATTCGTTAGCCGTCGATTCGCAATGCACTTCCAGACCTTCGCTGATGATCTGCGCCACCGACATGCGCGGGCTGAGGCTGCCAAACGGGTCCTGAAACACCACCTGCATTTGCCGCCGCCACGGTCGCAGTTGCTTCTGATTGAGGCCGTCGAGCGCTGCGCCCTGAAAGCGAATGCTGCCCTCGGAGTCGAGCAAACGCAGGATCGCCTGACCCAGCGTCGACTTGCCCGAACCAGATTCGCCAACGATGCCCAGGGTCTTGCCGCGCTGAATGTTCAAACTGATGCCGTCAACTGCGCGCAAATATTGCTTGCGCTGGAACAGTCCGCCAGCGACCTGAAAATCGACGCGCAGGTCTGCCACTTCCAGCACGTTTTCACGCTCGTCACGGGGCAGGGCTTCACCTTCGGGCTCCGCGTTCAACAGCACGCAGCTGTAAGGGTGTCTCGGCTCGGTGAACAGGGTTTCGCAGGGCGCCTGCTCGACAATCTCGCCGGCCTTCATCACACAGACGCGCTGAGCAATGCTGCGTACCAGATTGAGATCGTGGCTGATCAGCAGCAGCGACATGCCCAAGCGCTGTTGCAGGGATTTGAGCAGCAAGAGAATCTTGCGCTGCACGGTGACGTCCAGTGCCGTGGTCGGTTCGTCAGCAATCAGCAACTCCGGTTCGCAGGCTAGCGCCATGGCGATCATCACCCTCTGCCGTTGCCCGCCAGAGAGTTGATGCGGATAGGCCTTCAGCCGTTCCCGGGGCTTCTGGATGCCGACCAGTCCGAGCAGTTCGAGAATGCGCTGCTGCGCTTGCTTGCCGCCCAGGCCACGGTGCAGCAGCAGGGTTTCGCCGATCTGCTTTTCGATGGTGTGCAAGGGATTGAGCGAGGTCATCGGCTCCTGAAAGATCATGGCGATGCGATTGCCGCGCAGTTCTCGCAAGACTTTCGGATCGGCGCCCAGCAGCTCCTGCCCTCGATAGCGGATGCTGCCACGGGATTGCGCCTCAGTGTCGGGCAGCAGTTGCAGGATCGAATGCGCCGTCACCGATTTCCCCGAACCCGATTCGCCGACGAGTGCCAGGCATTCACCGGGGCGGATATCCACGCACAGGTCACGCACCACCGTCTGGCCATGGAAGGCGACATTGAGGTTGCGGATTTCAATCAGGTTGTCAGTCATGGTCACGCTTCAGGATCGAGGGTCAAAAGCGTCACGCAACGCTTCGCCGATGAATACCAGTAATGAAAGGATCAGCGCCAGGGTGAAGAACGCGGTCAAGCCAAGCCATGGCGCTTGCAGGTTCTGCTTGCCCTGACCGATCAGCTCGCCCAGCGAAGCACTGCCGGCCGGCATGCCGAAGCCGAGGAAATCCAGCGCGGTCAGCGTCGAGATGGCCCCGGTCAGAATGAACGGCAGGTAGCTCAGCGTGGCGTTCATCGCGTTGGGCAGGATGTGCCGGAAGATCACCTTGCGGTCAGTCAGACCCAGGGCGCGCGCGGCTTTGACGTATTCCAGATTGCGCCCGCGCAGGAACTCGGCGCGCACTACGTCCACCAGGGCCAGCCAGGAAAACAGCGCCATGATCCCCAGCAGCCACCAGAAATTCGGCTCGACGAAACCGGAAAGAATGATCAGCAGATACAGCACTGGCAGTCCCGACCAGACTTCAAGTACGCGCTGCCCGAGCAGATCGACCCAGCCACCGTAATAGCCCTGCAACGCGCCGGCAGCGATGCCGATCAGCGCACTGACGAAGGTCAGCATCAACGCAAACAGGATCGACACCCGAGCGCCAAAAATGACCCGCGCCAGCACATCGCGGGCCTGATCGTCGGTGCCCAGCCAGTTGACCAACGTTGGTGGGCTTGGCGCCGGTTTGTTCAAGTCGTAGTTGGGCGTGTCGTCGCTGAACGGAATCGGCGGGAACAATAACCAGCCGCCCTCCTTGCGGATCAGGTTCTGCACGTACTCGCTGCGATAATCAGCCTGGAAGGGCAGTTGCCCGCCGAATTCCTGCTCGGTGTGGCGCTTGAGCACCGGGAAGTACCACTGTCCCTGATAACTGACCATCAACGGCTTGTCGTTGGCGATCAATTCGCCGCCCAGCGTCAGCATGAACAGGCCGATGAACAACCACAGCGACCACCAGCCGCGACGGTTTTTCTTGAAACGTTCGAAACGGCGGCGCCCCAAAGGCGAGAGCGTGAGCATCAGGCGTTCCTCGCGGCGAAGTCGATACGCGGGTCGACCAGGGTGTAGCACAGGTCGCCGAGCAGTTTTATCAGCAGACCGAACAGGGTGAAGATGAACAGCGAGCCGAACACCACCGGATAGTCCCGTGAAACCGCCGCTTCGTAGCTCATGCGCCCAAGGCCGTCGAGGGAGAAGATCACTTCGATCAGCAGGGAGCCGGCGAAGAATACGCTGATGAACGCCTGAGGAATCCCGGACACCACCAGCAGCATGGCGTTGCGGAACACATGTCCGTACAGCACACGGCGTTCGCTCAAGCCCTTGGCCCGGGCGGTGACCACGTACTGCCGGGTGATCTCATTGAGGAACGAGTTTTTCGTCAGGATGGTCAGGGTGGCGAACCCGCCGATCACCAGCGCGGTGACCGGCAACACCAGATGCCAGAAGTAATCGGCGATCTTGCCCAGCGTCGACAGCGATTCGAAGTTGTCCGAAACCAGTCCGCGCACCGGAAACCAGTTCAGCGAAGTGCCGCCGGCAAATACCACGATCAGGAACATCGCGAACAGAAACGCTGGCATCGCATAGCCAATGATGATCGCTGTGCTGCTCCAGATATCGAAATGGCTGCCGTGGTGCACGGCCTTGCGGATGCCCAGCGGGATCGACACCAGATAGGTGATCAGCGTCGCCCATAAACCCAATGAGATGGTGACCGGCATTTTTTCCAGAATCAGGTCGGTGACCGTCGCGCCGCGAAAGAAGCTCTTGCCGAAATCCAGCTGCGCATAGTTTTTCAGCATCAGCCACAGGCGTTCGTGGGCAGGCTTGTCGAAGCCGTACTGTTTTTCGATGTCCTTGATCAGTTGCGGATCCAGGCCACGGCTGGCGCGCGAAGCGTTGCTCGATGTCTCGCTGGCTCCGCCGCCGACACTGGCACCGCCGATGCCTTGCAGATGGGCGATGGCTTGTTCCACCGGTCCGCCGGGCGCGGCCTGAATGATCACGAAATTGACCAGCAGGATGATCACCAGCGTCGGAATGATCAGCAGCAGGCGCCGCAGTATGTAACCCCACATCAGTGCGGCCCTCCGGGTCTGCTGCGACTGATTTTCTCAGCGGTCATTTGTTGATTGGTCAGCGGTGTCCGACTGATTTCCCACCAGCTCTCGATGGCTTCGTCATTGCTGGCCTGCACTGTCGGAATGCCGAAGCGGTTCCACCAGACGGTCGAGGTGCCTGGCGGGTAATAGTTGGGAATCCAGTAGTAATTCCATTGCAGCACCCGGTCCAGTGCATGGGCGTAATGCAGCATGTCCGATTGGGTCGAGGCGCGGATCAGGCCGTTGATCAAGGTGTCAACCGCCGGGTTTTTCAGCACCATGTAATTGTTCGCGCCCGGATCGTTGGCTGCCGCCGAACCGAAATAGTTGAGCAGCTCGCCGCCGGGGGAGGTGGTGACGGGATAGCCGGTAACGATCATGTCGTAGTCGCGGCTCATCAGGCGGTTGACGTACTGCGAGGCATCGATGCGGCGGATATTGAGTTCGATGCCGATCTGTTTCAGGGTGCGCTTGTAGGGCAGCAGCAGGCGATCCATTCCGTTCTGGCTGACCAGAAAGGTGAAGCTCAACGGCTCGCCGGCGCTGTTCACCAGTTGGTCGCCGTCCGGTTTCCAGCCGGCCTGCTCGAGCAGATCGAGCGCTTGCAGTTGCTTGTCGCGGATGATGCCGCTGCCATCGGTCTTCGGTGCTTCGAAGACTTTGCTGAAAACTTCCTCAGGTACCTGGCCGCGCAGCGGTTCAAGGATTTTCAATTCCTGCGCATCGGGCAACTGCCGGGCGGCGAGATCGGTATTGGAAAAGTAGCTCTGCTGGCGGATATAGACGTTGCGCATCATCTGCCGGTTGCTCCATTCGAAATCCCAGAGCATCGCCAGTGCCTGGCGCACACGACGGTCCTGGAACATCGGTTTTTGCAGATTGAACACGAAGCCCTGAGCCGACTGCGGCGCTTCGGTGGCGAGGTGGGCTTTCTGCAAACGGCCATCGCTGAGAGCTGGGCTGTCGTAGCCGATCGAGTAGCCGGTCGCGGAAAATTCGCGGTTGTAGTCATAGGCGCCGCCACGCAGCACCTGACGGGCGACGTCGGTGTCGCCGAAGTACTCGATGCTGAAATGGTCGAAGTTGTACAGGCCGCGACTGACCGGCAGGTCCTTGCCCCACCAGTCGCCATTGCGTTCGAAGGTAATGCTGCGCCCGGAATCGACTTTGCCGACCCGGTACGGTCCGCTGCCCAGTGGCGGTTCATAGCCACCGCCGCCAGCGAAATCGCGACTCTTCCACCAATGTTCGGGGAACACCGGCAGGGTCGCGATATCCAGCGGCAGGGTGCGGTTTTCGTTGCTTTTGAAGTCGAAGCGCACGGTCAGCGGCGCTTCGATTTCGACGTCCTTGACGTCGGCGAACTGGGTGCGATAACGCAGGCTGCCCTGGGTCATCAGCAGGTTGTAGGTATAGCGAACGTCTTCGGCGGTGATCGGTTTGCCATCGGCAAAGCGCGCCTTGGGATTGATAAAGAAACGCAGCGACAGCCCGTCGTCCGAACGCTCCATTTTCTCCGCGACCAGACCATAGACGGTGTAAGGCTCATCGAGCGAGCGTTGCGCCAATGGAGAATAAAGGAGCCCGTCGATCTGTGTGACACCGATGCCTTTGTCTATATAAGGCAGCAAATGGTCGAAGTGACCGATTTCGATCGCCGAGCGACGCATCGTCCCGCCCTTCGGCGCTTGCGGATTGGTGTAGTCGAAATGGCTGAAGCCGTCGGGGTATTTGGCCGGTTCACCGTAAACGGTCAACGCGTGTTGCGGCGCAGCGTTGACACCGGCGGCACCCGTGAGCAGGGCGAGGGCGGTGAACAGCAGTGTGGGAAAAACCAGTCGCATCGTCAGCCTTGGAACGGAAAATCGATAAGCGCAAGTTGTACGCGAGCCGCGCGTCACTCGCCAGCCGTATATGTAACTGAAACACAACGGCCCACCAGAAGGCGGGCCGTTATCGCAATCGGACGACGAATCAGTCCTGACGGCTGGTGACTTCCAGCAGGTGGTAACCGAACTGGGTCTTCACCGGGCCTTGCACGACATTGATTGGCGCGCTGAACACCACGGTGTCGAATTCCTTGACCATCTGGCCAGGACCGAAAGAACCCAGATCACCGCCCTGGCGGCTGGACGGGCAGGTGGAGTTGGTCTTGGCGACTTCGGCGAAATCAGCGCCGGCTTCGATCTGAGCCTTGAGTTCGTTGCACTTGTCTTCGCTGGAAACCAGGATGTGGCGGGCAGTGGCTTTAGCCATGGGGAATTCTCCGAACTGTTTCAATAAAAGGTGGAGCCTACCGGAATCAGTGGGCGAATTCTCGGCAAAGTTCCATTCTCGATGGCAGATCCGATTCAGAGATCCGCCGCTCGCAGGCGCCGTGCATGTTCGACATACAGGTCAATTGGATCGGGTGATGGCCCATTTACGCCAGTGCTACGCCGCAGGCTGGCCAGATGATCCATTGGATAATCAGAGCGGATCACTTGCCCCAGATGGGTACTGAAGCGTCCGACGAAACCGTCGTTCTGCTGGGGTTCGGTGGTGAAGTATTGCGACAGGCGCCGGCATATGTCTTGAACCGGATCCAGCGCTGGCAGCGTCGATTGGGGGACAACCCCGCTCCACGAGTAATAGCGCACGCCATTGACCTGCCCGGGGCCGTGGCCACCCCAGGTTTGCGGCAGTCCCTGCGGAAACCTGTCATTGAATTGACCGACGCCGACCGTGGTCAGTGCGTTGAGCGCGGCCAATGCATTCTGCGGCAGTGCCACATTACCGCTGAGTAGCGACAACAAATCGGCAAACTGCGTCGCCACGTTTTGTGCGACGGCCTCCGGCAGCTTGCCCGGGATCAGCGCATTGCGCAGGAAGTCGGCGAGCTCCGAGCCCTGGTTCGGACCACTGACGGAGGTGACTGACGCGACGACGTTTGGTGCAAGCGCCGCCGCGTAGCGTGCAGCGAGTGCGCCTTGGCTGTGTCCGATCAGGTTGACTTTCTTCGCGCCTGTGCCTCGCAGCACACAGGCAATCTGTGACAGCAATTGCTCACCCCTCATTTCGTTGTTGTGAGTCGCCGAAAGGTGTGGAACAAACAATCGGCAGCCGGCCGATTTCAGCGCGGACTTGACGTCATGGAACAGCTCGAAATGACCGATACGCTCGAACCCGAACAGACCGTGGACCAACAGGATGGGATAACGAGTTGTAGCATTCCGTTGCATGTTCTTACCTTTTTCGTAGAAGTTCATCGGGAAATCACCGGGCCACTCTAAAACACTCATCTCGTTGAAGAAGTACGAAGAGGCTTCACGTTGCGTTTGAAAATGGAATAGGGGGCGTACGAAATTTCGGATACCTGTGAAATCCGAATCGGAAGTTCATTGGGTCGTTTGTCGGCATAAGAGCCCGAAGCCCCCACTTGCCTACTTTGCGAGTAGCGATTACGCCGGCTTCGCGACGTATGCGGCTGACAGCCAGGACAGTCAAAGAAGTCCTCAATGTAGGTGTCGGTGTCGTCATCCAGGGCGGCACGTTATCCATGGAGTGGAGACGAAATGAATCACCATGAAATCGAGTTTTGCTGGCGCATGCATCAGCCGGTCGCGGCTCAAGTGTCTGCCGAACCGCTGTACGCGCCGACGATCGACGGTCTGGAGGGCAGCGTCCTCGACCCTTCGCTAACCAGGATCGTCGTACGGATCGCGCCCTACGCCAACATGACCTGTGGCGATCAGTTGGTGCTGTACTGGGAGGGGCTGGATATCGAAGGTTTTGCCTATCAATACGAGAGGATCCGGTTTATCAGCCAGGCCCAGGTGGGCAAAGACGTCATCTTCGTCATCAAGGGCATGCATGTGGCCGCGCTGGACGGAGGTTCGCTGCAGGTCTACTGGGCACTGCAAAGTCCGCGCGTACCCGGCCCCGTGGAGTCTGCTCGCTTGCAATTGTCTGTGGGGGATGTCCGTCCGCAGCTGTTGGCGCCGCAGATAGAGGGCTCGGTCAACGGGGCGCTGGAGCCGTTGCGCGTTGCCGAAGGCACGCTGGTGACGCTGCAACCTTACGCGCGAATGTCCGTGGGCGACCGGGTGATGTTGTCCTGGCACGGAGATACCTCGCCCGAGATTTTCACCGATGCATTGAAGGTGGAGGCCTATGCGGTTGCCCAAAGTCTTTCATTCTGGGTGCCGGGCAGCTACATCGAAGCCCATCGCGGTGGCGAGGTGGTTGTCGGTTACCGTGTCGAACAACCCTGCGCAACCATTCGAACGTCAGAGCCCGCCACGGTTTTCATCGGGCCTGCGGCGCGTGCGCAACTGGTTGCGCCGGATGTTGTCGGCGCGATTGAAGACGTGTTGTCAGTGAAGGATTCGGTAGACGGGGTTGCCATTCTCATTGAGGACGCGCAAGTGCAGGAGGATGAGTTGGTCTATCTCAAGCTTGACGGCGAATTTTTCGGTCACCGGGATGACCTTGAAATCACTCCGGAGATGGCCGGGCGACCGCTGAGTTTCACCGTCCCTCACCGCTTCTGGCGTGAACATCACGGCACAACAGTCGAAATTGGCTACACGGTTGAACGCCTGGATGACGTCAGTCAGCAATCCGCGGTGAGACGGATCAATGTAGTGGCATAGCCTGCGAACTGCAGCCCTCCACGCTCTGTGTAAGCGGGAGGGCGGTTGCGATCAACGTTGGGTTTGCGCGAGGCGCCTCGCCGCGTCAGTCAACAATTGTTCCGTTGCGTCGAAGCCGAGGCAGCCATCGGTGATCGACACGCCGTAGCGCAGGGAATTGCTCAGCGGCTGGCAGCCTTCGAAGAGGTGCGATTCCAGCATCATGCCGATCAGCGAGCGGTCGCCACGAAGGCGCTGCTCAAGAACGTCGTTGAAGACTGCTGGCTGACGCAGTGGATCCTTGCCGCTGTTGGCATGGCTGCAATCGACCATGATGCGGCTCGGGATTTTCAGTCGGCTGAGCTCGGCGCTGATCTTGGCCACGCTGGTCGCGTCGTAGTTTGGCCCTTGATGGCCGCCGCGCAGCACCATGTGGGTGTCAGCGTTGCCAGCGGTCTGCACGATCGCTGGATGTCCTTGGCTATCCACGCCGAAGTGCCGATGCGGATGGGCTGCCGAACGCATGGCGTCGACAGCAACGGCGGCGCCGCCGTCGGTGCCGTTCTTGAAACCCACCGGCATGTTCAGGCCGCTGGCCATTTCCCGGTGAATCTGCGATTCGGTGGTGCGGGCACCAATGGCCACCCAGCTGAGCAGGTCATCGAAGTAGTTAGCGGCCATGGGTTGTAGCAGCTCGGTGGCCACCGGCAGACCGAGACGGATCATTTCCAGCATGAGTTCGCGGGACAGCGTCAGGCCCGTAGCCATGTCGTCAGTACCGTCCAGATGCGGATCGTAGGCCAGGCCTTTCCAGCCGACCGTCGTACGCGGCTTTTCAACGTAGGCGCGCATGACCAGCAGCATTTCCTCGCTGACATCCTGGGCCAGGCGAGCGAGTCTGGCAGCGTATTCGATTGCTGATTGCGGGTCATGGATAGAGCAGGGGCCAACGATCACCAGCAGGCGCGGGTCTTCGCCGTTGAGGATGGCGCGCACCGCCTGGCGGTGGGCATTGACCTGCTGATGCAGGGAATGGCTGAGCGGTAATTGCTGTTTGAGTTGCAACGAGCTGGGCAGACGCAGGGTCAGTGCTTCGTTGGCAGAATCGAGTGTGGACAGCGGCAGAGCGGAAACTGAAGAGTTCATGTTCGGTCTTCCTGGGCGGATGGCGGGTATTTCCCGCGCGCTCGGCCCTACTGGGGTGTTCGACAAATGGCCGTACTGGCTAGGGGTGTGTGTTTGCCACCTGTGGGTGACCGATCGGAGGCGGCAGGCTGTCCCGAGCGGAGGCTGGTAAATCGCCAGGCGCTAAAGCTGTCGTAACGGTAATAAGTGGCGTAGTTCATGATGTAATCCTCGAATTGTCTGGTGTGGTGCTGGAAAATATTGGGCCTGAAAAAACAAAACCCCCGATCGGGAAGCCGACCGGGGGTTGAGAAATCTCTGGTAGGCGACCCGTTTTTCATGGGCGCCGTTTGGGTATCAGGCGCGCCAGTGGCTAAACCAATACCCAAAATAAAAACTGCCAGGAGCGCACACGTCATTCACCCGGGCAGGCGCAATCGAGCGCGGGGCGCTGGCGATGCGTGACTGTGCGAGGGCGTTGAACATGGTTTTCTCCGTTGAGTGCGCCGAGCTTACTCGACGCTGGTGCGCATCAGCAATCAGAAAATGCTATTACCAGTTGAGCGAAAGCGCTATCGCTGGCAAATGATTCGGGTTGAGTAAATTTTTGTGGTTATGGAGGGGGGCTGAATGAGCTACCGAATTCGGCATGCCACCGATGATGACCTGGATTTCGCGCGGGGCCTGACCTGTCGCAACATGCTGCGCTATTACATTGACCACGATCTGTTGTGGCAGGACGAAGCGTTCGACGCAGGCTGGCACTATCGTGACAGCTGGTTGATTGTCCGGGACGAAACCCCGATCGGGTTTTTCAGTCTGAGCCAGGATGCGCGGGCGCTGTACGTCCGCGAATTGCAGATCGATCAGGCGTGGCAAGGGCAGGGCGCCGGTTCCTGGGCGATTGATCAGGTTATCGGCATGGCCCTTCAGGCAGGACGACCGGCGCTGCGGTTGACGGTGTTCGATAACAACCCGGCGCAAAAACTGTACGGGCGCAAAGGACTGCGGATCGTCGGCAGGGATGAGTATTTCCTGAGGATGCAGCTCGATTTAAGTACAGCTGTGCTCTGAAACCCACAGCCGGCAAGCCCTCAATGACGAATTGAAACTTTTTAAATGCGGCTTTCCGCTAGGTCTGTCAGGCACTTTTTGCTAAGGTGTCCGGCATCCCAATAAGACCATATCGCGAGGTGTCTGCTTGATTAGGGTGCTAGTGGTCGATGACCATGATCTCGTTCGTACAGGCATTACACGGATGCTGGCCGATATCGATGGCCTGCAGGTGGTGGGTCAGGCCGAATCAGGTGAAGAGTCCCTGATCAAGGCACGGGAGTTGAAGCCTGACGTCGTGCTGATGGACGTCAAGATGCCAGGCATCGGCGGCCTCGAAGCCACGCGAAAGCTGCTGCGCAGCCATCCCGACATCAAGGTGGTTGCTGTCACCGTGTGCGAGGAAGACCCTTTCCCGACGCGTCTGCTGCAGGCTGGCGCCGCCGGTTACCTGACCAAAGGGGCAGGCTTGCCGGAAATGGTCCAGGCCATTCGCCTGGTGTTCGCCGGCCAGCGCTACATCAGTCCGCAGATCGCCCAGCAGTTGGCGATCAAGTCCTTCCAGCCAACCAATGACTCGCCATTCGATGCCCTGTCCGAGCGGGAAATCCAGATCGCATTGATGATTGTCGGTTGCCAGAAGGTGCAGATCATTTCCGACAAACTGTGCCTGTCGCCGAAAACCGTGAACACCTACCGCTACCGCATTTTCGAGAAACTTTCGATCAGCAGCGACGTTGAGTTGACGCTCCTCGCGGTGCGACATGGCATGGTGGATGCCAGCGCCTGACCATGACCGAAATATTTGATTCCAGTGCTTTCCTGTCCACCGTCAGCGGTCGCCCCGGCGTCTATCGCATGTTCGACAGCGAGGCGCGTCTGCTGTATGTGGGTAAAGCGAAAAACCTGAAGAAACGCCTGGCGAGCTATTTTCGCAAGACCGGGCTGGCGCCGAAGACTGCTGCACTGGTCGGGCGCATCGCTCAGGTCGAAACCACCATCACAGCCAACGAAACCGAAGCGCTGTTGCTGGAACAGACGCTGATCAAGGAATGGCGCCCGCCCTACAACATCCTGCTGCGTGACGATAAGTCCTATCCCTATGTTTTTTTGTCGGATGGGCAGTTTCCACGCCTGAGCATTCATCGCGGCGCCAAAAAAGCCAAGGGCAAGTATTTCGGCCCGTACCCGAGTGCCGGTGCCATCCGCGAGAGCCTGAGCATCCTGCAAAAAACCTTCTTTGTCCGTCAGTGCGAAGACAGCTATTACAAGAATCGCACCCGTCCATGCCTGCAATATCAGATCAAGCGCTGCAAGGCGCCTTGTGTGGGCCTGGTCGAGCCTGATGTCTACGCCGAAGACGTGCGCCACTCGGTGATGTTCCTTGAAGGCCGCAGCCACGCGTTGACCAATGAGCTGTCCACGGCGATGGAAGAAGCGGCGATCAATCTCGAATTCGAGCGTGCCGCCGAATTGCGCGACCAAATTGCTTTGCTGCGCCGCGTTCAGGATCAGCAAAGCATGGAGGGCGGCACCGGTGATATCGATGTCATCGCGGCCTTCGTCAACCCCGGTGGCGCCTGTGTCCACCTGATCAGCGTGCGCGGCGGGCGAGTGCTGGGCAGCAAGAATTTCTTCCCCCAGGTCGGCATCGAGGAAGAAGTTTCCGAAGTCATGGCGGCCTTCCTCGGCCAGTACTACATCAGTAGCCCCGAACGGGATCTGCCGAGCGAATTGATCGTCAACGTGGTTCACGAGGACTTCCCGGCCCTGATCGAAGGCATCCATACCTTGCGCGGCCGCGAATTGGCGATCAGCCACCGGGTGCGCGGTACGCGAGCGCGCTGGCAGCAACTGGCCGTGACCAACGCTGAGCAAGCGTTGGGCGCGCGTCTGGCCAATCGTCAGCACACGGCTGCGCGATTCGACGCGCTGGCCGAGGTGTTGAACCTCGACGAGCCGCCGCAACGCCTGGAATGCTATGACATCAGTCATTCCAGCGGCGAGGCGACGGTGGCCTCGTGCGTGGTCTTCGGGCCGGAAGGGGCAATCAAGTCGGATTACCGCCGCTACAACATCGAAGGCGTCACCGCCGGCGATGATTATGCGGCCATGCACCAGGCGCTGACCCGCCGCTTCAGCAAACTCAAGGACGGCGAGGGCAAGTTGCCAGACATCCTGCTGGTCGACGGTGGCAAGGGCCAGCTGTCGATGGCCCGTGATGTCCTCAACGAACTGGCCGTGCCCGACCTGATCCTTTTGGGCGTCGCCAAAGGTGCCACCCGCAAGGCCGGTTTCGAAACGTTGTATCTGAATGATGCAGCCCACGAGTTCACATTGCGCGGCGATTCGCCTGCCTTGCACCTGATCCAGCAGATCCGCGATGAGGCGCATCGCTTCGCGATTACGGGACACCGCGCCCGCCGCGGCAAGACGCGCCGCACCTCAACGCTGGAAGGCGTGGCAGGGGTAGGGCCGACCCGGCGCCGTGACCTGTTGAAACATTTTGGTGGATTGCAGGAGCTGTCTCGTGCAAGCATCGAAGAGATCGCCAAAGCCCCGGGGATCAGTAAAAAGCTCGCTGAGTCGATTTATGCGAACCTGCATAGTGAGTAGAATGCCCCTTCACCTCGTAGCCAGTTGTGCCGATGAATATCCCTAATCTGATTACCGTTCTACGCGTCCTGCTCATCCCGATCTTCATTTTGCTGTTCTATCTGCCTTACGAATGGAGTTACATGGCCTCCGCCTCGGTGTTCGCCTTCGCGGCCGCCACCGACTGGCTCGATGGTTATCTGGCGCGCCGACTGGAGCAGAGCACACCCTTCGGTGCGTTTCTCGATCCGGTCGCCGACAAGCTGATGGTGGCTGTCGCCTTGGTCCTGCTGGTGCAGGAACACGGCAATCTCTGGCTCACGCTCCCCGCAGCGGTCATCATCGGTCGTGAGATCGTGATTTCGGCGCTGCGCGAATGGATGGCCGAACTCGGCGCCCGGGCACAGGTGGCAGTTTCGAATCTGGGCAAATGGAAAACCGCGGCGCAGATGCTCGCGCTGGTGATCCTGCTGGCCCATCCAAAGGCGTTCAGCTTCTGGGTCGTGCTCGGTTATACGCTGCTGATGGTCTCTGCAGGGCTGACCCTGTGGTCGATGGTTCAATACCTTCGCGCCGCCTGGCCGCACCTGAAGACCGATGTCGAAAAGAAATAAAACTTTTTTGAATCAAGGGGTTGACGGGGCTTCTTAATTCTATAGAATGCGCCACACCAAGCGGGAATAGCTCAGTTGGTAGAGCACGACCTTGCCAAGGTCGGGGTCGCGAGTTCGAGTCTCGTTTCCCGCTCCAATTTGTACAGTGTTTGTTGTTGCGCTACTGACAGCGAATACTTTGAGGCCGAGTAGCAAAATGGTTATGCAGTGGATTGCAAATCCACCTACGCCGGTTCGATTCCGACCTCGGCCTCCACTATCAAAAACCCCGTAGATCAATGATCTACGGGGTTTTTTTTGTCTTTCGAAACTTTGAAATTCGACACATGTGCAGGAGTTCCGAAGGTGTGTTGATGACCAAGAGCGCAGCTGAGAGCTGTCAACCGGGCAGGTCAACCTGACCTTGTATTCTGCGAGTCGCAACGGATTTGAATTTTCATGCAGCAGGAGACGATGAAGGTACGTAATGCTGCTATATTCTGACTTTGATTGGGTTAAGTCGATCCAGTCAGTCACCTGACCGCAGGGCGAGGATCCATAACGTCCGCTTACAGAAAGCAAGGTGCAGAGATGAAAAAGGAGGGAGCAATCATTACGGACGCAGATTTCAATAAGCTTGCATCATGGGCATCTATAATTTCATTGGCTATCACTGTACTGTCTCTGTACTTGATCGGAAGTATTAGGAATAATATCATCGAGTCTAGGCGAAAGGGCAGATTGAGAGACCTCTTTTCTGATGTGGCGAGGATCCAGGATGATGCTCTTCCTATGTCGAATGCTACTAAGAGTAAATTTCAATCCTTGGATAGAAATCTTCCATCTGCTTGGCCACTGTATTGGTCTAAGAAAAGTATGGCATTGCGGGGAATAAGAAATGCAATTCTCGCAGGTGAAATTGCTTCGGTTAAAGAGGGCATAGAGGACTATAAGTCCCATTGCGAAGACCTATGAACAAATACGAAAAACTTTTTGATGATATTGCTACTAAAACCCATAATGGCGATTTGAATTGGAAGCAGATCAGTAAGACGGCTCATGCCGATCTGATATTCAACCCTGATATGTCATTTCGACAGTATGCCACCGTATACAAGAAAGGTGGTAAAACCTACGAACTTGTTTTCGTAGAAAAGAAAACTGATGATCCTCATCATGACTATGCCTTCCAGAAATATATCCCTGAGGTTCTCGTTGTGGGTCAGAATAACGAGCTTGTCACAACGTTAACGGATTCTGTGATCGATAGGGATCAAATGATCGATCTGGTAAGAACGATCGAAGAGAATAGTGATTCTCTTAGTGGACTATTTGATTAATTTTCTGTCTTGAATTTGTTCTCAGCAAGGTCCTCTTATCGCCTGGGTTCAGCCTAATGGCTAAACTCGAGCTAGCAAATATTCTACTGTCTGAAAACAGGGGCTGTGATAAAGGGGCGAGCCACTACGTAGTTAGATTGCAATTGAGCTAGTTATTTACTTAGCTTTAGAGCGAACATTGCAAATCCACCTACGCCGGTTCGATTCCGACCTCGGCCTCCACTATCAAAAGCCCCGTAGATCAATGATCTACGGGGTTTTTTGTTGTCTGCAAGAAAGTTGGGTAATCCTCGACCATTGGCAGGGCTACTCAGTCAGGCACGCCCCGGTCTTGATATGGGTAACGCCCTCAACAGTCAGATTCGAGAAAAAGATACAGCCGATAAGCCGTGCGAACAGCGTCAATGTTTCTGCCATATCCGGGTTGTCGAACAGCACAGACCTTGAATCCAAAGCACACAGTGCGCCCCACAATCTGCCATCCGGCAGGAAAACAGGCGCGCCTGCGTAGCTCTCGATCGAATACTGCTTCACCACAGGACGTGACGAAAGTCGTCCATCCTGGCTGATTTGTGGAAGGAAGAGGGCTTGAGGATTTCTGCGAAACTCACTGCAAAGCGTGGTTTCCAGATCCAGCGTATCACCGACGTTTATCCCCAGTTCGATCGGATCGTAGGCGGAACAGACGATCCACTCGGTTTCCGTGAATTTGGCAATGCCGGCAAAGCGCGTACCGGTCAGACGGGTGACAAGCTGCAGGATGTTGGTGGTCGCTTCGATCTCGGCGATCGCGGAGCGCTCCTCGGGGCTCAAGGACGCTTTGAGAACGGTGTCACTCATTTGCATAGGGTCAAATCTCCTGATTGCTGGTACATCCCTGAGCTGGGCTCTGGTGACGTGTTGTGGAAGTCAGCGCCCGTGGGGGCGGGGTCGTGGTGAAAGGTGCAGGCTTGTTTGGTCCAATCGCTGATTCCGGCGTCATCGTTTAGCGTAGACACCTCGGCGAGTTATGGGTTGCTTCTTCATATCGCCAACGCAGAAAAATCTCTGGCCCGGTATGCGAAAGCAGTGGTAACCTTCTGATCTTATTGATTTTTCGCATGAATTTCGTACCCGGTTGCCTCGATTTACCGGCAGCTTCGGCTCTACTTCAAGCACGCTTCGTAGCTCAATGATTCCAATGACTTTTTGCTAATCAGTCGCCAGCAAGATTTAGTCTTCAAATCGACCACTGCGAACTTGCTTCACCGGGACGTCATGTATATATTCCCCGCTCGGCTTTTCAAGCAGCCATCCTGTCAGGATCGCAACCGCAAGGCTGAGCAACGCAACACCGCGCTACCGCCCGAATGGCGAAACTGGTAGACGCATGGGACTTAAAATCCCCCGCTCGTAAGGGCGTGCCGGTTCGATTCCGGCTTCGGGCACCATCTTAAATCAAGGCTTTGCAGGCGAAAGCTGATGCAAGCCCTTGTATGTTTCTGGTCCGCAATTCTTGACTTGGTCCGCAATTCACTTAGTGGGCATGACCTTTTTGCCCTTTCGATTGCGGATGTATTGCTCGGTCATCACCACCGTCGTATGCCCAAGTTGATCTCTGGCTTGCAAGATATCACCACTGGATTCCGCCTTATCGGTACCCGCCTTGGCGCGCAAGTCGCGCATCTGAAACTCCGCTTTCGGCACGCCGGCCGCCTCCCTGGCCAAGTCGAATCTCCTGCGCAACATCGCCACCGTCATCGGTGTGCCGTCCTCCGTAACGATCAGCCGCGTCGAGCGGACCTTGTGTTCTGACTTCCGGGACATGATTCTATCAATCAAAACCTTCAGCTCCCCAGTTATCTCGATCCGACGCTTCGCCTTTGTCTTGCCCTGCAGCACCCAAATCTGCCCGTCGCGCACGTCGCGCTCGTCCATCAGCCGGGTATCGGTCACCCGTTGCCCGGTCAGATAGGCGAGGTCCATTGCGTCCTGTAGGCCCACGTCTGCCTTGTCGTGCACACGCTTGAACAGCGCATCTTCGACATACGTGTCGCGCCCGGTTTCCTTGTTGCCCTTGATGCCCGCGCATGGATTGGCAAGAGAGGTGTAACCCTTGTCCCGAGCGTAATTCCAGATGGCGCTGAGCAGTGCCTTCTCGCGGTTAGCGCGCACCGGCGCGGCCTTGCGCCATGTCAGGTACTGGCGTACGTGCAACGGCTCGATCGTTTCCAGCGGCGCGGGTGGGTCATCAAAGAAAGCGATCAGGTTTTTTAGCTCGCGCTTGTTGTCAGCCTGGGTCGCCGTGCCTTTGGTGGGAACGACGTCGACCACGTATTTTTCGGCGACGTAGCGGAACGTGATGACCTTGGCGACCAGATCGGTTGCGGTGCGATCACGCTCAAGCTTCGCGTACTCCATGATCGCCAAGCCGTAGTCGCTGCCCAGCGGAATTTCCTTGCGGTCCTTGCCGCCCGTGTCGTAGTAGTAAAACACTCGGCCGCTGGCTTTCTTGCGTTCCCGCAGCCTGGCGATCGAGCCGGGTTTACTTGGTCGTCTTCCCATGTCAGCTGGCCTTACGTGATTTCCATACGGGCTTTTCAGATTCAAATGCGCCGACGGCGGTGACCGCCATCGCGGTGACGCTCGGCCAGCCGTTCACTTTAATCGTATGGCGGACGCCGTTTTTTTTCAGGTTGAGGATCTGACCTGCCTTGGTCCGCGCGCCGGTGAGCTCGCAAACCTCCTCGTGAGATAGAAACTGGATGGTCATGTGATGCTCCATGCCGCGCGTGGCGGCAGAAGGTGGTGATGGGTTATGCGCCGGTCTTGGCCAAAACTGCGTCGATCCGCTGCACAGTGACGTGCCGCGAAACCTTTTCATCGGTGTCGAACCAGTCGGGCGCGCCGGTCTTGATTGCGGTGGCGAGGACTTGTCGAGACTCACGGAGCGTCGCGACCAGCTCTTCATGTAGTTCGCGTTCTTCACGGCCGATTTCCCAGAATCGCGTTGCCCAGTGATCGGATGGCGGCGGGTTGCTGTTTTGCGCGCCGAGGGCCAGCGCTCCGACCACACCGTCCAGCAGGTCGCGCTTGTAGGCGTTGTCGCCGTCGATGCTCAGGCCGTTTCGGCGCAGAGCGTCCAAGGCATTGTTCAAGTTCGACTTGGGCGACGGCAGCACCAGGTCAAAGTCTTTCTTGCCGGGGCGGCAGGCCACCATCAGCAGCTCGCAATCAAGCGGCAGGTGCTGAGCCATATCCGTGATGGCTTCGATAGCAGCGTCGCGGAATGCATTCTTTTCTTCGGACATTGGGATACCTCGCCCGCCGCTGGCCGGCAGGCTGTTGAGTGGTTGGGGTCATTGCTGGATGAGTTCGGCGGGGACTTTCACCGCGGCGCCGCGCTTGGCGAACAACACGGCGCGGAACACTGCGATGGTTCGGGTATCGCCGGGCTGGCGGTTGAACGGATCGTTTGTCGCGTCGGCCAGCCACGGGTGCCGGTGACCAACATCAACCCAGACGCCGTACTTCGTAATCAGTTGCTCGGCGTCGGGCAGGGCGAAGAGATCCAGCTGGCCGGCGGCGGGCTGCTGATCACCCTCGATCGCGTTGATTGCCCAGTCCAGCGCCGGGCCGGTCAGTTCCTCGGTGCGGACGCTGACCGTGTGCTTCATCGTGCCCGCGCCTTGGCGCGCTCTGACAGTTCGCAATTGGAAGCCAGCTTCAGCAGGTTCCTCGTTGTCGGCCTGAAACGGCCGGTGTCGGGGTAGCCTTCGAGGTTATGCCCGTCAGGGTAAGCCTCAAACGATCCATGCCAGGCCCAGTTGTTACGCCAGTCAGCCCACACCGTATAGGCTTCCAGGCCGTCGCCCCAATAATCAGTGCCGCCTCCAACACTGAGGCAGTGCCTGACACTCGAACGCTGCTCATACGCCAGTTCAGAATGCTCGTCATCACGCCAAGCCTTTCTGTACAGGGATGGATGCAATTCAACCAGTCGCTTGCTCAGTTTCTTTTCGATGCGCGCTTTCATCACCGCGGCCCCTTGTAGCAGTACACGTAGGCGAACCAGGCGAGGGCGATCATAGTAAGTCGGCTCCTGCGTCGAGTAGGCTGTCGCGGTCTTGGCGCAATGCTTCGTTTTCGGCGATCAGTGCCAGCACTGCGGCAGGGTTGGCGGCGGCAATGAATGCCGCGTTCTTCAAGTTGTCCGGCCCCTGGCAATCGACAATCACAAAGCCGCTGTTCAACTGGTCGCTTTCTGCCGACATGACCTGTCGCGCGCCGTCGGTGCACCACTTGCCTTTCGTGGCAGCCTCAGCCAGTTGTTTCAGTTTTGAATGGTCGCTCATCCGATCACCGCCTTTATGGTCAGTACCAATGGAATCCAGAAGAAGAGGGTGCAGCCGAGTGCGCACTTGGTGATCATGGCGTCACCCGCTTGAACTCGACGACCCAGACCCACGGGTTGGCGTCCCAGTCGCCGCCGGTGGAGTTCCACAACTCCTTCCAAGCCGCCGGGTACCAGTCTCGGTAATTCGGCGAAACGTCATCGCTTGCCAGTTCCGGCGGACATTGCAAGCCTTCCGCCCGGATATCGGCGCGGCTGATGTCCTGCAAGCGCTCCACGCGCACGTCGGTGATCTCCAGCACGATGCGGCAGGCCCAGCGCGGCATGTGGATGCTTGGTGTCCAGCCCGTCCAACCGGAATTTGCCGCTCCGCGAAATCCATGGTTTGGGTCTGGCTCGAGGCATCTGTAGGGATGCTCATGTGTGTAATGGACTGGCGGGTAGTCTCCGTCCGCTCGGTAGATCGTTTGATAAGTAACTCCCGGAGGACCTGGAATTCCGGCCCGGCCTGGCTGTGAGTAGCGATCAATAACTTGGACCGGATGCACATCCTGCCAAGCCTCACGCACCCACAGTCGTTCGCCGCGACGGCCGTATGGGCAAGGCGCGAACTCTTCCAGCTCCTTGGCGCACTCCGCTTCGGTTGGTCCGAACACGCCGAAACCGTAGCGCGGGTCGCGCTGGGCAATGGCCATCCAGCGATGGCGCTCGCCGGCAGCAACGGTGGTGTCTTCAGTTGGAACCTGCCAACCCTTCACCGGCCGCCGCGTGACCGTCTTCCGGCCATCCAGAATGGCGCGCACCATCGGGGCCGAGAACAGGATCGGCCGTTCCTTGATAGCGGTCATGGGTTCACCTTTTCGAAGTAGAAGACCACCGGCGCGCCAGTCTCAGCGATCAGGCCGTACGACTTGGCGAGCCGGTAGATTGGGTGGTAGTTGTTGAGGCTGTTGACGTGTCCGGCGATCCACTCGCGCCAGGCTTCCAGAGGCATGGCGTGCTTGCTCAGGTTGCATGGGATGCAGGCCGGCATCATGTTGGCGAGGTTGTGGTTTTGTGGGCTCAGTGCAGGAACCAGCTTCGCCTCCTTGCCCCAGTTGCGGCGAACTGCTTCGAGGTGATCGGCATGCCACCGGTCACCCAGCAACACTCCGCAATACGCGCAATGCCCGCCGTACTTCAGGCGCACGTGCTCGCGCTCAGCTTTCTTCAGGCGCATAGGTATCCTTGCCGCTATAGCGGCTGACTTTGAAGGGGGAGGGAATTGTTAACGCCATCGCGAATCTGGAGCGCTTCAGGCATGATCATCTTTGTTTTCAAACTCGGGAATGATAAGCATGAAAAAAGTGATTGATAGGGATGGCTTTATTCTTGCTGTATTACCGGTTCTGGCTTTCGTAGTGTCCCTGATTTTCGAAATGGGCTATGCAGACGCTTTTGGTTATGATTATTTTTTTATTGAAATAGATCTCAAGGGTATGGTGGTGGCGCTTGTTTGCGTGATTTTTGTTTTGCTGCCTCTAATTATCTTTTTGTATGCTTTTTTATACTTGATTCAATCTGATTCAAGGAAAGTAAGGGTTGCCGCGTTGCCAATGTTGTATCCGGTGTTTTCGATGTTGTTCCTATATATCACCGGCTTTCAGTCAACAATAATGAAAGGACTACTCCTGATCTCGCTTTGTTTTTTGGGGTGGACCCTGTTGAAGCTATTTTATAAAGCTAGAACCAATGGTTGGACACAGGTGCTGGGTGACTACGCTGACGCTGAAGGGGTGAAGGATCGAGCTAAGGTAGGAGGATCTGACAAGGGTTTGATGCTTAAAGACTACATTTATATGGCCCTGACGATAATTGTTTTTATTCTGCTAGTCGTATTTATGATACGAGGCATAGGGTTTGGTGTTGCTCACTGGAAGACAAGTTATTCGACTGTTAACCGTGATGGTGAGGAGCTTGCGCTCGTTGCGTCATATGGAGATGTTTTTATTGCAGCGGGCGTCTATGATGACAAATTCAATTCTAAAATAACAGTTATCCCTAAGGACTCAGACTTACTGAAAGATATAAAATCAGCACGACTAGATAATTTTATATCTTCCGGTCTCTGGTTTAGGTGAGTTCATCGTTTAGGCAGCAACGCGCCGCAAGCTTAGTTGTTTCCAAGGGTCGTTCGCCCGTGCCAGTGCAGCCATAGGCGGCGGGCTGACGCTGTTGCCGCACATGTGCACCTGCTGAGTTTTGGTGAACGGTTTGCCGTCGGCGCCGTGGCTGATGATATAGTCAGCGGGAAAGCCCTGAGCCTTGTACAACTCTGCCGGTTGGAGCATCCGCAGGCAGATGTCGACGATCACATAGGGCGTGCCCTTGATAGTGACGGTGACCAGGCCCAGCCGATCCTTGGTGGTGATGGTTGGCGCTGGCGCGTCTGCGGCGCTCATGTTCTCGGTGCCGTAGTAGCTGATCAGGAATGCAGCGACCCTCAGCGCACCGGCTTCAACCTCTGGCGAGAGCTGCAGCTCGACCAGCGAGCTCTTGCCGCCGCCGCCTGCTGTGATGGTCGGCGCCGGTTCATCCACGCTCTGGCCTACGCTGGCGCCGAACTGGCGTTCCATGAAGGCAGTGACCAGCCCGTGATGAGTGCCGCCGGCGCTTATGGTGTGCAGCGGATCGGCGGTGTCCCGTGCATCGCAGTTGCCGCGCAGGTGCACCAGGTTCGCCGTCACCAACTGCTGCTGGCTTCCGGTATTGGTCACCGTGGTCATCGGATCGTCGACGCTCTTGGCGTCGGTGGTGTTGAACCCGCCGTTCATCTGGGCCATGAACACGGTTGAGATACCCATGGCGTGAGCGGCACCGGCCGGACGCTTGTAGTCGCCGCCGCTGGTGATCGTCGGCAGCGGCTCATCAAGCGCCTTGCCTTCGTCCGCAAACCGGAACTTGACCAGGTGAGCGGCGGCGACTGAATGCCCGCCGCTCGCAGTAACTGTGCCCAGCGGGTCACCGGCAAACTTGCTGCCGTCGCCCCAGCGCTGAACGCCGCCCGGCTTCCCTTCGCCGTGCGCAGCCGTGACCATCACCGGACTGATCAGCGTCAACTCGCCGCGATTCGCACACGTCACAGTCGGCAGCGGGGCGTGGGGATTGTTGATGCGATCGCTGCCCTGATGCGTTGCTGGCGCAATGATCGGGCTCGCCATGGCGAACGATCCGCCGCGCGGCCAGGACGTCACCGTGCGCAGTGGCTCATGGGCAGACTGAACACTTTCGCCCGACCAGTTCGCGATCGGCACGATGAATGGGTCAGCGGCATCGATGACGAACTTCTTCATGCCCTTGGAAATCCGGCGCAGGGTGGCGGGTGCCAGCGGCTTTGCCCGATCGAAAATGCTTTTGCTCGGGATGGTCCAGTCGATGCATTCGGCGGCGGTGCGCCATTTCTGCTGGCCCTTGGCGGGGTTCTTCGCGTGGGTCGGCTCGGGCCACACAATCGGCTGTCCATCGCAGCGGGCGATCATGAACAGCCGCTCACGGCTGGTCGGTGCACCGAAGTCGCAGGCCTTGATGACCCGCCATTCGACGGCGTAGCCCAAACGCTGCAGCTCAGCGACGAACACTGCCCACGTTTGCCCGCGGCGTTTCGGGTCAGGCACCAGGAACTGCTGGTGAACCGGCACGACTTCGCCAGGCTCGGCGATGGCACCGCCCAGCTTCATCACGCGGCCGGTCGACTTGCAGCGCTTGGCGATCAGCGGCCCCCACTGGAGGATCTGTTTCACGTTCTCCAAGCTGATGACGCGAGGCTTCTTCTTGCCAGCCCACTTCAGCCCGATCCACGACAGATTCCGGATCTCACGCTTGCGCGGTTGGCCGCCGGCGGCCTGGCTGTGATGCGTGCAGTCCGGCGACATGTGGAACCAGCCCACGGCCTTGCCGCCACACTCGGTGTCCGGATCACCGTCGAACACGTCGGTGGTGTAGTGCACGGCGCCCGGGTGATTCACGGTGTGCATGCTGATCGCCTGCGGGCTGTGGTTCTTCGCGACGTTCACCGCGCGGCCCAGGCCCATCTCCAGCCCGGTACCGGCACCGCCGCCACCGCAGAAGAAGTCGACAACGATCTCATCGTCCTGAGTGCTGAAGCCGAGTCCGTATTGAGTTTTGAAATCGAATGGGTGTTTCTTCTGTTGTGCGGACATAGGGGATCCTCGTCGAGCGTCTTTGGCTAGGGCATAATCGAGCCATGAATTAATGGAGAGCGAGTTTTGAAAAAGGATTGGACAGTCTGGGGTGGTTGTATTGGGCTTTTTCTTTCGGGGGGGGTCTACTTCAATATCCTTCCTAAAATTACTTGGGCACAGGCTTCGATAACTGATTTCGTTGGAGGCTTATCTGCTATAGCGGCTGCTGTTGCAGCATGGGCTTCATGGAGGGCCGCAACAATTGCTAAACGGTCCGCTGAAGACAATAAGGCATTTTCAAGAGCGCAGTTATACATAAGCCATCGTGCAGATTTCGGAGAATTACTGGATTACGTCGCAAAAGAATTACAAGTAATTTTTTATAGGAAGAATGAGCTGTATAAAAAATTGTTCCCGAATAATCATTATTCTGGTGAGGTTTTTGATTCAAAGGGTAGCGAAGAAGTTTTTGACTCTTGGAAGGCCCAGTACGCTGCCATTATTGAGCGAACTGAAAAACCTTTGAGCGATTTAGAATTTTATGATTGGATTAGTGATTGCATTGATCTTTTGAGCGAGATGCACTACGAACATGCACGTCCAAATGAACCGCAGATATGTTTTTGGGCTTTTATGGAGTACCCAGTTGCCACGGGCTTTACAAGTAGTCCAGCCCGACATGTCTTCAATATGTCTGAAGTAATGAGCCGGATACGCGTGTTTTGTGGTCGTGACGAAATAGAGCCATGTCTGCTAGAAGGGCAGGCGTTCGAGGCGCACTATAAATTGTATTACGAGAATATACGCAGTGGGCATCAAGAACATTATGTTGGGATGCCAGGCGAGCCAATGATTCCGAGCGTAGATGATTGATTGGATTTCAACCGCCACAGAAGCACGCAATTGCCTCGTCGTGATCGGCGAACATATCGAAATGGGTGCCGGAGTAGTCGAGTATCTGCTGGTAGCTAATTCATCCACTGCAATAGCCTGAGTCGCACTCAGTTGGGAACAACTCCATCTGGTCGCGCGGCCTGGGTGCTGCTGCCCATTGCACGACAGCGCGAATACCAGCGGCGCCTTTGCGGCGTGCCGTGCGAAACATTACTCGGGGCTTTCCCTTCCTGGTGAAGCCCAGGTCTTTCTCTGTAATGTCGATCAGCTGTATCCGATCCTCGGAAAGCAGCCGTATGTCGTCGATGTTCGCGTTGATGCACGGGTAGCACTCAAGCGACCGGTGAGGTAGTACGTCGAAGCCGGCCCGGTGGAGTAGGGCGTCACGCATTACATCGTCGTGCCGAACAAGTGGCTGCCACAGTTCACGTCCGCCATGCCGCTCTGATTCCACAATGTGTTCCTCGGCGTTCGAACGGTGCCTGCTCTCGCTGCGGCGCACGCCGGTCATGGCTGTTGCCTCTTTGTCTGGGTCGTTAAAGTCGAGCCATTCCAAAGCTGGAAGCACCTTTAGCTCAGCCGTGCAGAATTGGCCCTGCCCACCTGCACCGGGCCAGCCGCGCTTGCGCTTTACCAGTTCGAGCATCCCCTCCGATTTGGTGCGGGCTGTGGTGAATCCATATCCCTGGGCAAGTGCCTCTCCTTCGGCTACACGGTCAGCCCACCAGGATGCGGACCAGCCGGTGTCTGAGTAGAGGCACACGACATCCTTCAGGCCGCGCTCATGAGCCCACTGGATCAGGGCGATGGAGTCGTTCCCGTAACTGCAGAACAAAACGTGCATAGGGGATCCTCGCCGGCTGGCGTGATTCGTAGAAGTGGGGTATGTATTTCTGAACTCACACTGGCAGGAGGCCGACATGAGGTTGCAGAGCGATGTGGATGCGTTAGCGGCTATCGAAGAGGACGCTAAAGCGATGCTGAAACGGATAGGGCTGCCTGACGATGCAGTGAAGCTGGAGGTGGTCGTGTTCCTTCGGGAGGTGATCGACCTGGCCAGCTACATGGATTCGGCGCATCGAGTCGTTGAGCCGCCGACTTTCGTCTGAGCTCGCGTATCTCCGACCGTTGCGGTATTTGTGTTAGGCCCGGCATGGAGCCGGAGAGGAGAGCAAATTGACCAGACAAGAATATTTCTACGAGTGCGCCCGACTTTCAGCAGTCATGGGCGAAAAATCTGACGCAATCGAAGCCTTCAAAGCTAAAACTCCTGATTTGCTGGATGATTCGATTTTCGAGGAGTTTGATGCTCTTCAAGAAGAACTGGCGGTTGCAATCGGCGCTTGGCAGAGCTTTTGTGACACTTACAAAAGTCAGATTCCTTGCCAATAAGTTTCAGTCTCAGCCCTCAGCGCAGCAGGTGAGGGCGGGTCAGGCGCGCCGAACCTTGAAGTGGAGCATCGCCTTGATGCTGTGGCAGTAATCCTGAAGCCGCTCGTAGGCCTTGTACTTGGCCTGGCTTCGAGTGGCTGCCCAGACTCTGACCAGATCTTCGCGAGCCTCCCGGTTCCAGTCGAGATCACCCCAGTCATGCTTGAACGGCAGGACCAACCACTCTTTTAGCGGCAACGTTTCGGCCATTTCGCCGTACTGCATTTCGTGGGTGGGGTGGTAATTGCCGATGCGCTTCTTTGGGTCTTCGTCCAGCACCACGCCAATGTAGTGGCCGCGATCGGCCAGGATAACGCCGGGCTTTCCGTAGGCGATGACGCGGCGGCCAATCTCGGCGGGCACCTGATAGTGCTGCCGGACGTATGCGCAGTTGTGGGTCATGGATTATCTCCAGTCAGGCGCCGCCCTCCGTGACCGGTGGTGGCGAGTTATGAGTTTGTGAGCTATTGCTTGATGGCCCGGCATGCCGCCGGATTAAGGAGTGGTGATGAGTAACAACGCGCAAGTCGAAGCGATCGAACATCTGTTGATTGCGGTGCTGAACAGCACCATCTCTAACGGCGTGCCCAAGAGCGAGCTTCTCGAACGGGCGAACGCATCTTTGTTCGGTAGCGATGGTCCCGGCGGCCCTGAGCAAAAAACAGAAGCCGCGGAGTACTTGAAGTACATCGGCTCCCGTCTGAGATAACGATCAGTCCTGAGTGATTCGGCCGGCTTCGCGCTGGCTGAACTGCTGAAGCTTCCGCGCCACAGATGGAGAAACTGTGATTTCGTGTCGCGGAGGTGTCAGCAAGGGAAGTGCTCCGCCCGGCCCAAGTCCGTGCAGGTGGTGAATCATCAGCGTGATCGCCTCGCCCTGTTCCTCGATGCCGCTCCATGCCATCAGCTCAGCAAGTGCTTGGCGCGTACCGGGCAGGCAGTGCAGCCTGATTTCCTCTTCGCCGCGCCCCTTCCTCTTCGCCGCGGCTTTCGCTGAGCGATCTGCATTGCTCTTGGCCATGGCCTACCTCTTCAATTCCGCCGGCCGGCAAGTCCAGCCAGGTCAGTCGTCTGTGCTGTTGCGCACGGCTGATGGTCGCGTCACGGAGGGACGTGAATTTCATTTTGTACAGTGGATTATCATGTTACGTCCATTTTCGGTTGGCATCCGGTGGTGCTGTCGGACGTATTCGCAGAGCATCTGGGCTGATGAATTTCCACGATCAGGCGCCCCGGCCACTGAGAGACAGCATGGTCATGTCGGGTGATGGCAAATTGCGATTGGAAATGTTGCCAAACGTCACTATCATCGCGTCGCCTATGTCGAGGACGCTGCGTAATGTATATCGCAATTATCGCTCTTATCACCCTTCAGATATTCACTATAATAATCGCAATATATCTATATGGTTTAACAAGAAAAAAGAGGGACGATAATGTTGAGCCTTATAGTCAATTTTCGATAGGCGCTTGTGCGTTAGGTTTTGCGCTAGTAATTTTATTTTTGTTTTATATTTTTGTTGGTGATGAATTTAAAGTATCTGATAATTTGGGCCAGGTTGGAGATTTCGTAGGAGGGCTCACTAATCCAGTTCTTAGTTTTATTGCGCTGGTAGTTCTTTTAAGGACTACGTTGATTCAAACTGTTGAGACTCGAAAAACTTCTTCGATAATGCTGGAGCAACAAAGGCTTTTCGAGCAAGAGCGATTCGAGTCAAGCTTTTATAAATTACTTGATAGGTATGAGGTTTCCGCGGAAAAGTATTGGAGGAAAACCCCCGAGGGGGAGGATTATACTCGGGGGATTAACAAAGTATTAGAATTGAAAAAGCAGAGGAGTGAGGTTGACATTCTTCCTGCAAGAAAAAGAATAAAGGAGATTGGTAATGCAGCAAGGAGGCATCTCGGTAATGACAGGGATAAAAAAGCAATTTTAAGGGCTCTTCAGGTTTTTGCTTTTGTGAATGGGTCAAGCCTTTCTCTGAAAAGAAAAAAGTATTATTTTTCCTTGCTTCTTGACTCGATGGAGCCGTGTGAGATTGTTATGTTTATAACGATGGCTTTTATTTCTCCAAAAACTCGAAAGAAGCTAAAAGCTTATTCCCCGGCCGCTACCTTGAAGAGCGAGTTTTTCGTTTCGCAGACAGTTTGCAGCTACTACGGCGGTAGTTAAGACTGCGGGAAGATCTATCATTACCGCTTGAGATCCCGCAGCTCATCAAGCTCCTGCTGCGTACCGCTTTTGAGTAGGTCATCGCATTTATGATCATGCGGCCACCTTGACTAGCTTCACGCCTGCCAGGCTGAAATTGGTGCCCTGGGCTGCGACCATCGCGTCGAGCTTTTCCCAGTCGACGGTCAGCACCGAAATAGGGGCTTGGCCGTAGGCGACAGCTTTGATCAGCGACTCCAGATCGAACACTTCGGCCTGCAGGTTCACCGGCGCCGCGGTGGCTGGCTTCGAAGCAGGCTGAATCGGCGCGGCGGCTTTCACCGGTGACGGGTTTGCGACTGTTGCAGGCTCAACCGGTGCGTTGGCTTTCGCTTCGTCCGCGACTCGCTTCAGCTCCTCCTGACGAATCTGTTCACGCTGCGCTTCGGCTTTCTGGTCCTCCGCCTTCTGGTGTTCCGATATCCGCACCTTGATCAGCGCGACCAAGTCTTCATTCGCTTTCATCACCAACTGCTGGACGTCGTTGAACAGAAACAGGTAGTCGGCAGCGAGCTCGTCCAAGCTGGCCAAGTTGGTCCGGATGCTGTCGCCGATTTGGCTCGCGGCGATCTTCGCCCGGGCCAGCTCGGAGTCGGCGGAGTCGCGCAGACTGCTGATCGTCTTCTTGCCTTTGATGGCCCCGGCGAAATCCGCAGGCACTGCCGGCATGCGCGCTTTACCGCCCAGTGAAGTGTTGATCTGGTCGATGTGCGTCTGAAGCGCCTTGGCTGCGGTCATGACAATATCTTCGCGAATGCTCAACTTACGAGCCTTCACCAGCTTGTCGAGCATCAGGCGCTTCGCACGTGCTTCGGCACGGATCTCGTCAATGGTACGGAACAGGGCGTCGATGCTCTCGGTTTGGCTCAGGGCGTGCTGCTTCGCAGCTTCCAGCCGCTCCTCGACATCACCGCACCACTTGACCGTTTTTTCTGCGTCGGCGAAGTGCTGATCAGTTTCCAGTTCGGTGTTGATCGAGCCGAACACCGCCAGCGAGTGTGCTTTGAACTGCTCCAGGTTGCTGGCGGTAACCATCCCGGTCACTTCTATGCGCAGCGCTGGCAATGATTCGGGCGTTTTGCCGACCGCCTCAGGCACCGCTTCAGCTGGTGTGAAGTCCAGAAGGTCCGCTTGAAACTGTTTCCAGCCTGCGACGAGTGTCGCGGCACGACCCGGGACCGGTGCGTATTCCATCGAAACGAAGTTTTCTCCGGTGCCGTCGGAGCACACGAAGATCACTTTCTCGGCGCCGCTCACCAGCAGCTGCTGTTCAAGCTGCCAGTAGTAGTGGGGGTCGAGGCTGCCGGCACGAACGTCAGCAGCGAGCTGCTCATTCCACATTTTGTGTTCGAAAAGTACGTCGCCAAGGATCGTGCAGCCGTCGAGCGATGCGAGCAGATCACCTTCGGTGCCGACCACGGGAAACAGATCCTCTCCGATTCGCGCCTCGAGGATCGGTCGAGCGAGCGCCTCCGCTTCGTGCCCCTTGTCGAAAAGGTTTTTCTGCACCCACCACGACACGTCTCGATCGAGGCCGGTCTTTTTCGCGTGCAGCAGTTCGGTGCGCTTCATCTGTTTCGAGGCGCCCATCATTGCCGGCGCTTCTGACGCGGTGAAGTAATTGGCGCGGAGCGCATGCCAGGCGTCGGAGCCCTGAGCGACGTTGTGAATTTTCATTCATGGTCTCCTTCAAGTGGCGCAAGTGCTTTGATCTTGGCGACCTGCTCTTCGCTCAGGGTGAATTTGCTGCTGACGGTTGCGATCAGGTGATCGGGAGCAGAGCGGCCTGCGTCGACCGCGATCTGCCACTTTGGCAGGTTCTCTGCGAGCTTATCGTCGGGGTAGGGCGGGAGCTCAGCAGCGGCCGCTCCGCGCGCCGGCGATACATCGCGAATGGTTGGCGATGTTTCTTCCAACTCGTCGGGGCTGTAAACGCCGAGGATCACGTCCGGGCAGTACAGACGCGACCAGCGCTTGGTGGCGAGGTACGCCAACTGCTGGCGAGGATCATCCGCCCAGAGCGTGCTGTTTCGGGTGCGAGCCTGGGCCAGAAGCAACTCAAGGACGCGAGGCTCGTCTTCGCCGCGGAAGGTCGCCCAGACCTTCACGCCCAGCCCTTGCTCGTCCTCAAGCTTCCAGCCAGGGACGCGGTATTCGCCTTTGTCACCGTTCTTGATGGTGAATTTACCGATCACCTTTTCCCACGCGCCGTACCACTCGTAGTGAAGGCGATCCAGTACCGGTGCGCAGGTGGTGATCACGGCGTTCACCAACTGTGCCTCGTATCCCAATACGCCGTTCACCAGGTGCGTTTTCTGCGCCACGGCGAATGGGTTCATCTTCCACTGCATCGACTGCATGACGACCGCCAGACAATCCGCCGGATTGCCGTTGAAATGCTTCGGAAGTGTGGCTCGGCCGGTGGCCATGACTTCGGCCAAGCGCATCATTTTGTCCAGGCTGTCGCCGTCCAGAACCAGCGCGCTGGTGCTTGTTGCCGCGTGCGGCAGGACGTGGAGATTTCGTTCGTGCGCCACCGGCGCTACGCTTTGAGCGGACATGAGGGTTCCTTGCCGCGCGGTGCGCAGCGGTTGAATGCTTTGTTTATTGAGTGATGCGATCGGCGAGGGCGCTGAGCAGCATCAGAAAGGTGTACACGCCGATGGCGGAAAAGGATCCGCGCCTAATCAGAATGCGGCGTGCTCGCTGTACGCTCGTCATCGGAAAACGTGGTCGGTGGTGGAGCGCGGCACCTGGCACGGCGCCGAGCCTGAACCGTCAGCGATGACGCCGTAGGCGCCTGCGCCGGCAATCAAGATCACAACGAGAAACCAGTACAAGAGATTCATGGCCGAGCCCTCACCGCGATGCGTCCGCCCTTCATGGTCACCGACAGGCGCTGCGGGAGGTTGTCGACCAGATCCTCGCGCTTGCGGCCGATCACTTCATTGAAGGGCAGGCCGAAGCCGAGAATCGCAATGCGGCGCTCTATATCCTCGAGCTGTTCATCGACCAGCGATTTCACGATTGGGGTAGCCATGACGACTCCTTGCGCCTTGCAACAATCTTGTTGAGGCGTCCGCAGTAGTGGTTGAATTCTTCGATGGTGATGCGCTCGTCGGTCATCATTTCGCTGATGGTTTTCTGAATCATCAGCGACCAACTGATCGGCGTTTCTGGGTGCTGCAAGGTCTCCAACTCTTCGCCAATAAGGACGTGCGGACTCAAAACCCACACTCCTGCTCGACGAGATCGCTTTCGCGCTTGGTGTCGCGGTATTCGTTGGCGTGCACGGCAACCAAGTCGGCGGCGAGCGACCGAACGATTTGCGGATCACCGCCGACGGCTTCAATGGCCCAGGTGTGCAGAACCCCGCCGTCTTGCCGCCTGATCAGTTCGATCAGGATTTTCTCGATGTACCGATCTGGGTCTGGGTTCGCAGCCATGTAATCCGCCAGCGCCTCCGGCAGGTGGTCTGCGTTGACCAGAACCTTACTTCGGCCTACTGGATTTGGTGCCTCGACGTGGCGCCGATAAAGCAGATCGTCGATCGACTCGGTCAACCATTCCTGACCTGCCTCCGTGTCGAGAAAGTCGTCTTCCGGGATGGGCTTGCGTAGAGCTGACATGGTCGTCTCCAGAGTGGCGGGGTGTTGATCCAACAAAACTTGGATGCACTCATCCGCTCCGCTGTTTGCCGTTGGGCGCGGAGGGGAGTGCATTCGGGATTGGTCGGTAGTTTGATGACTAGCTGCGCGGACTCATTGCGGTACGACACGCAGAAAAAAGCCCGCGAGAGAGGCGGGCTTCAGTAGGCAGTCTTCAGAGGCAGTCGGACTTGCCTATCTGAAACTCAACTATCGGTGAGCTGGTTGAATCCTTATACAGAAGGTTAATGGAAAGACCCGTTTTTACGAACTGTCCTAAACCTTTCTCATTGCAGAATGCAGAAACTGCAAGCGCTTTGGCGTCCGCGGTGAACTCATCGGTATCGATTTCGTCCTTCGCTACTTTTGTGAGTGTGTAAGAGATACGCATGACGTCATCGCTGTAGGTCACCGAGTCGATGCGAGTTGAGTCATCAGATGCTTTTCCGGACTGAACACTCATGATCAGCGCGAGCCCCTTTAGCTGGCGTTCACGCTCCTGCATTTTCTCTTCCGGAGCAGTCTTCGCATGCCATACCTGTACCAAGATAAAGAGCAAAGTCACTGCAGAGAAAAATATGATTATTCCGCGATTCTGTTTCAACTGGGATTACCGTAGCAAAAGGCCATTACTTATTTGACCATGCCCGCGGGACCAGCTCAAGTTACCCGAGCTGCAGGTTACGTCTCCGGCGCCGAGTTCCACGGCCGTGTTCAGTTCGCCAGCGCTCGATAACAACCGATTCTGGGATTTGATGCAGGTGGGCGGTTATAGGCCGCAGTTTCGTCCGCATCGGGGTGTGATTTGGTAGGGATTCGAACCCAAAAGAATTACGTCTATTTCGGCAGCGCTACCTAGTCGACACCACCCCGCACGCAGGGCGCCCCTGATCCGCCGAGGCAAACTCCAAATCACACCCCGATGCGCTCTCATAGAGAGGATCGGGCACAAAAAAGCCCGAAGTCATCGGGCTTGATTTGCTCAGCGATTTCTATCGCCTGCTGCTGGGCAGGTCCATGTAGCTGACAAACAGATATTTTCCGCTACCCATGGCGAAATACAGCCAGCCACGCTTCAGCTCCGGATCGTCTTCCGAGGTTCGAGCCTCGTTCCAGCAGAATCCTGGATCAACCTCAGCGCCACGATGCTCGTCGACAATCCTTTCAATGTTCCATCGGCCGAATTCGCCTGCTCTGGCGATCAGTCGCTCCATGAATTCGCTGGCTTCCACTTTGACCTCCAATCTGTTTTCGATGTGATCAGTATTGCATGTTCGATTTCCAATGCCGCCTCATCGAAGCGGCATCAGTAAATCTGTGGTCTTTCTCCGCACCCGCTTACCAGGTCATTCACTCAGTTCGGTCAACACCTCGTCCGCCGTCGCAGTGGGCTGCGCGTTGGCAGGCTTTCGGGCCTGTCGGATCGCCGGTCGCCGGTAGAGGCAAGTGCGGTTTTGTTCATCGGTTTACTGACCTCCCACCGATGGAGCCGGGAGTGACCTAACCGGACTGGCCGGGTAGTCGTTCATGGCGCTGGTTGTTAAAGAGCGGCGGGTCTGTTGAGGCCCTGTCCAAGTGCAAGTGGACTTGCATTTATAAAAGCATGCTGGTGTTTTGAATGCAAGCAAACTTGTGTTTATTTTTAATACTGTATGTGCATCCAGTAGTCAGGAGTTGGGTATGAGTAGCCAAGAAAAGAGCCGGTCGCAGAAGGATCGCCAAGTGATAACCGGCCTGGAGCGGCTATCGCTCAGGGTGTCGTCGATGATCAACCACCCAGTTGCTCAGATTCAGCGATGGGTGACGATCCATCGCTTGGACACCGATGGGGGCAGGGAGTGGGAGGAGGTGATGGGACTGCTTTCGGAGACGGAATGCATAGACATGACATTCAATGACGACGAGTCGGTAACGCTCAGGTGGGATCCTCAAGGCGAGGAGCAGCGAGTCGCCGAGGTGGAAAATTTGTTTGAAGTGGCGATGGAGCAGACGGCTCCTTTTTGATAGACGAAAAAAAGCCCGCTATCGAAGCGGGCTTTTTGATTGAGTTTAAAAACTAGAGGCAGACGGTATCGGTACGACTTCAGAGAGAACTTCGAAACCGTCAACAGACCGAGGTACCTTTGCCTTCAAGTGCTTGAAATTTGGCGAAATACAAACCTTGATTGCGATGGGGTGCCCGGGACGGAAAAACGTCCCTATCGAAACTGCACGATCAGATGGGCCGTCCAGAGCTTCGAGTAGATGCTCCGTGGCTACCATTAGATCCGCTGAATCGCTAAACATTATGTCCTCCTACGAGGGTTGCGCCTAAGGCTTGGAGAATAGGCCTAATCGGTAAAATGAGCGACTTTGCTCCTCCAGGTGCAGATGAGTCGTTGCCGCCAGCGAAGACTAGACCAACCGCAGCAATAGCGCGTCCATGATCATCAACCTGCACGACAAGCGATCCGGAATCGCCCGATAGAGAAAATTCTGCGCCATTTCCATGGATGGTAAAAACATTGCCGAACCATATCGTTCCGCTAAACCCATAGGCTTGGGCGGCGTAACTTATACCATAGGGTCTAAGACTCCTACTCACTATCAGACCTTTGGTATGCCCAGTGGTTCTCCCCACTTTCTCGACCTTCATCCCCTCGACTGGATCCGCAATAGCCAGAGGAGTATCAAAGGCGGCACCTTGCATCGAGGATACGTCTGCAAGGTTTCGAATGATAAAGAGTGCGGCGTCAGTGTTGGCGGCGATGTCGACATTACCGACAGAGCCAACGTGCATTTCAAGGGCGGTCGAGTGGAATCCAAGCGTAAAAGGTGGGATACCAGCAGGACTCACGTCGACAACTCCAGGCGCGAGTATTGGCGTTCCCGGTTGAACGTGGCTGCACAACGCGCTCACATGATTGTTTGTTAGGCCATAGACATTTCCATCAGCCAGCCTAACGAGCGCGCCCAGTGTGCCAGCTGAAGCATCGTTGCCTGGCGATATTGAGGAGCCGCATGCATAGTGCTGGAGACCGCCGGCAGTCTGATGAATTGAGAAGGTTGCGCCTTGGCTCTTCAACAGTTCCTTTCCGACTGTTTCTATGACGCCTTGCGGGTAGGCTAATCCTTTTCTAAAAATCCCTTGAGGTAAGGATTTCAGGTCTTTTTGACTGATTTTTCTGACCGTATAAATAAAAACCGTGTTGGTCGTCTCGTTATAAGAGATTGAGTCTATGCCCTTGTGTCGCAAGATCTGTTCTGCGTCACCGGAAAATGGAATCGGCGCTACCGCTGCTAAATATGCGTCGTCCACATCCGGGGGTAACTGTGGCAGCAATCCTCTGGAAATGGCCCACTTGGCTATACCACTAGCTACTTGATAGGTGCTAGGTACCGGCGTCGCCGGCAATGGTGGAGGAGGTGGTGCTGGCACAAGCACTGGCGGAACAGGCGGCAAGTTGGTTGTCATAATTTACCCTGAACTATTTAAATATTCAGAGGCGATTATGAGGAGGCCTCCTGCCCCTAACTGCATCAATAAAACAACGTCTTTACAGCGGGAAGCTACACAAGATTAGCATTCCACACGAGTAGTACCCGAGCTTGGATGAACGTTTCATCTGCTCGAATCGTTTGCGGTGGGTGACGATCATTGTCGGAAATCATCTTGATCTGATCATCGCCAACCCACTGGAGACGCTTGATGTAGAGATGGCCTTCCCAAGAAAACATGTAGATCCCATCCCCCACGAACTCCCGGATGCTGATATCGACGAGCAGCGGGTCGCGATGCTTGATCGTTGGCGCCATCGACTGACCCCAACCGGTCACCATCTTCAGGTGGAAATGCTCTTTGAACTCGACGCCCATCTCCCGCAGATGCTGAGGGCTTACCCGAACATCCTGCAGCATCTCTGGATAATCATGCGGGATCTGGCCGCCCCCCATCGCTGCACGGACGTCATAGTGCGCGATCCACACCTCATCCCCCACGGCGCCAGGTCTGTAGTAATCAACGTCGGTAGCATCCCCTAGTACGACGTGCTGAGCGGCGTCTTTTACCGCGTCTGCAATTTTCGTCCGCGCCTCATCACTGAGGTTCTTCCCATGCTTGGTCAGCATGGCGCTTACCAGGTCAGCGGTTGATTTCACCTCAGCAGCTTCAGGGGGCTGGGCGCCATTCTTGCGCCGAGGCGGCTCACCTTTTCCCGACAAAAGCCAGTCGACAGTCGTGTCGTAGCCGTCGGCAAGCGCAATCAGGTTCTCGTTCTTGATGTTCTCGGTATCGCCGGCGAACCACTGCCGCACAGCCTCATAACTAATGCCGCAGGTGGTCGCGATGTCTCGCTTCACACTCCGCACGCCAATGTCCGGCTTTCGGGCAAGAACAAGTTTTGTGATTCGTTCAGTCGTTTTCATGGGTGCAATCTACAAGAGTGCTTGTCAAGCATGCTTGTTTTGAATAAACAAGCATGCTTGAATATGAGGAAGAGCAAAGGAGGTCGGCATGACCAAATCACAAGCAATCAAGCATTTCGGCTCCGTCTCGGCGCTGGCAAAAGCACTCCGCGTTACCTACGAGGCCGTCCGCCAGTGGGACGACGTGCCTGAGCTGCGCCAGTACCAGATCGAGCGAATCACTCTGGGTGCGCTGAAAGCTGAGCAAAAATCCCAAGCTGCGTAGATCTGCCGACACCCAAACAACCAGTTTTCTCTTCAATAGCCAGGAGCATCGAAGCATGTACATGGACCCCAATCAAAAGCGCGCCATCCCGGTGAAGGTTCGATTCGAACCAGTGCTTGATCGGATTCTGCGTAAGGCCGCGACCAAAACCCGTATGCAGCACGCCACCTACCTCTACGAAATCATCGAGTGGGCAGTGGCCAATGGCGTGATCGAGGAGCTCATGCAGGACAAACAAGAAGATATCGCGGGCTGAAGCCCCTTTGGAGGGCCAAATGACCGTAGAGCTTGAAAGGCTGCCTCCGCGGACTCGACAGCGAGTGGAGGAACTGATGCGCGTAAACGGCTGGAGCTTCAGCCGTGCGATCAACGAAATGACGGAAACCGCCATCGCGAGTGGGGCGCTTTCCGAGGTGGGAAGGAAGAAGGCGCCAGTCCTTCAACTGGTGACCCCAATGAGGGCCTCTGGCAGGGACTCTTCGGGGTAATCCAGAGGGCCTCTGCCAAATTCGGGACGAAAAAAAGCCGGGGTAGTGACCCGGCTCTCTTGAAACGCTTGTGGAGCAAATCATGCACCAATCAATCCAAACGATCAATACCCCGGCCAGTGTCGCGACACAATTTGGCAACGGTGAAAACGTGTCGCGTACCACCATGTCTTCTCAAGAGATCGCCGAACTGGTCGTCGCTCGCCACGACAGCGTGAAGCGCACGATCGAACGCTTGGCGGACAGGGGCGTAATTCAACTTCCACCATTGGTGGAAGTTAAAAATCACCTAAAGCAAACCGTCGAGCAGTATCACGTCTGCAAGCGCGACAGCTTCGTCGTGGTTGCCCAGCTCAGCCCGGAGTTCACCGCCGCGCTGGTGGACCGCTGGCAGGAGCTGGAAGGGCAGATCACCCAACCACGCGAACTCTCGCGTATGGATCTCATTCAACTCGCCTTCGAAGCTGAGCAGCAGCGCCTGCAGTTGACCATCCAAGTCGAAGCCCAAGCCTCGAAAATCCACTCCATGGAGAACCTGTTCAAGGAAGGGATGACGCACACCCAATTCTGCAAGGGCCTCAATGGGGTCAACGTCATGCAGGTGGGCAAATTCCTCGAGGGCCGCAACTGGCTCTACAACGAGAGCAAATCCGGCCTGCGCTTCCGTGTGGCGTCCTACGCCCGCGACAAGTACATGACCGAGCATCAGCACGAAGTCACTCCCCACGGCAAAGAGCCGTTCGTTTCCTTCACGCCCGTCCTGCTCAAGAAGGGCGCCGTGCGCCTGTATGACCTGTACCTGGCTGGCGAGCTGCCAATGAAGAAGACCTGGGACGGGCTGTTCACCCATGACAAAGCACTGAGGGCCGCGTAATGGCCGGGGACTGGATCAAAATGCGAATCGACCTTCAGACACATCCGAAAGTTTTCCGCATGGTGTCCGCATTGAAAGCGGACAGACTTCGGATCATTGGCGGACTGCACATTGCGTGGAGCATCTTCGACACCCATTCCGACGACGGTGTGCTGCACGGTTACAGCGTCGATGCGATGGACGCGGTGGTTGGCTGGCCGGGCTTTACCCAGGCCATGATCGAAGTGGAGTGGGCGTCCGTGCAGGACGATGGAAGCCTTGTAATGCCTCGCTTTGACGAGCACAACGGTGCCAGCGCAAAGCGCCGGGCCAACGACAGCGAGCGCAAGCGTAACGACCGCAAAAACAATTCTGTCCGCAATGTGTCCGCAAGCGATGCGGACAAAACGCGGACCAGAGAAGAGAAGAGAAGAGAAGAGAAGAAAGAGCAAGATCAAAAGCATGGTGCTGGCGCACCGGCGAAGTCTGCCAAATTCGATCCGCTCACTGCCAAGCCTGAGAACGTGTCCGAAAAGTCGTGGGCCGACTGGTGCCAGCACCGCAAGGAAATCCGCAAGCCGCTGACCGCCAAGAGTTGTGAGCAGCAGGCCAAGGCATTGCTGGGTCATGCCGCGCCGGACCAGGTGCTCGCCACCTCGATCTCCAACGGCTGGACCGGCATCTTCCCGGACAAGGTCGCCAGCAACGTGCACCCGTTCCCGCAATCCCGCCACACCGGCTTCGCCGATCGCGATTACACATCAGGCCTGAAGATGCGGGAGGACGGCAGCTATGCGCTCTGAGCCAGTCCAAGCCACACCGGAACTGCCGCCGGGCACTCGCATTCAGCCAGCCGAGTGCGAAACCCACGGTGCCTACGAGCAGCGGGTTTTTCCTGTGCTTGGCCGGGAGCTGAAAAGCAACTGCCCGGAGTGCACCCGGATATCCCGCGAGAAGTCCGAAGCCGCCGAGCAAGCCAACAAGGCGATGGAACTGCGCATGTCCCTCGCTCGCAAGCTGGGTGACGCGCTGATCCCGAAGCGTTTCACCACTCGCACCCTGGGCAACTACCAGGCCGAGAACGAAGGCCAGCGCAAAGCCCTCCGGTTCTGCCAGCACTACGTGCAGATCTTTGACGAGATCATGAAGACCGGTCGCTGCATGGTGCTGATCGGCAAGCCCGGTACCGGGAAAACGCACCTCGGCGCCGGCATGGCCAACGAGCTGCTGCACAACATGTCGCGCACGGCCGTGTACCGCACTGTCGGCGCAATCCTTCAGGCGATCCGCTCCACGTACGACAAGCACAGCGAACGCAGCGAGGCCGAGATTCTGTCGAGCCTGATCGATCCCGATCTGCTGGTGCTGGACGAGGTTGGCGTGAGCAAGGAGCAGCCGACCGATTTCGAGCTGACAACCCTGTTCGCAATCATCAACGGCCGCTACGAGCAGGAGCGCCCCACGGTGGTGATTTCCAACCTCGAGGCCAGCCAGTTGCCGGCCGCCATGGGAGACCGCTGCGTCGACCGTCTGCGCGAGGGTGGAATGATCGTGGTCCCGTTCGACTGGGAATCTCAGCGCGGCAAGGAAGGGTTTTGACATGAGCATCGACAAAGAAAAACTCCAGAAGCTGCTGTGGGCCGAAGCCGCCTCATTCCGTGCCGACTGCGCAGACTGGAAGCGCAACACCGAGGCGCTGCAGGAATTCCTCGGGGAGAAGACCGTGGAGGAGGTGGCGCTGGAGCTGCTGGCTGACACCGAGGTGATTCGCAAGGATCTCGAATCGCACAAACGCATGCTTCTGGCGGCCGTTTGCGACCTTGGCGCGATTGGCGAAGCACTCAAGTCCGACATGGACGCGGACGGCGATGAGTTGCTCGGCATGGTCATCGACCTGAAAGCGCAGAACACCCGGATGCTGGGGTGGCTCCAGGACATTAGCCGTACCTCAGGCGACAAAGGTGCCGTCATGGGTGCGCGCCAATTGCTCAAGGAGTTCGGGCAATGACCGAGTTCGCAATCCGCAGTCAGCGCGATATCAGCCGCCTCATGGGTGTCCTGCACGCAACCGACTTCACCAAGCCGAAGATCGTGGTCATCAAGGACGAAAAGCGCCCTGACGTCTGCAATCGCAAGATGTGGGCAATGCTCAAGGACGTATCCGAGCAGGTGGTCTGGCACGGCAAGAAGCTGACCAGTGAGGACTGGAAGTGCCTTTTCAGCGCCTCGCTGGAGAAGCAGCGCGCTGAGCCTGGCCTCGACGGTGGCTTCGTCGTGATGGCCGTATCGACCCGCAAGCAATCGCAGAAGTGGTTCAGCGATCTGTTCGAGCTGATGCATGCCTTCGGCGCCGAGCATGACGTCCGCTGGACCGAGCAGGACAAGTGGGGAGGGCGGTATTGATGCGCACTGCCCTCAAAGCTGTGAAGCAGAAAACCTGCAAGGCCTGCGGCGAGAAGTTCGCGCCGATGTTCAACACTACGCAGGTGGTGTGCAGCCCGAAATGCGCGCTGGCTCACGCGCCGGCAAACACCGAGAAAGCCCGCAAGGCGATCAACCAGCGCGACCGCCGCGAGATCCAGGTGCGCAAGGAGAAGCTGAAGAGCAGGGCGGAACACTTGCGCGAAGCCCAGGCCGCGTTCAACGAGTGGATCCGCCTGCGTGATGCCGATCGCCCATGCGTGAGCTGCGGTCGCCACCATGAAGGCCAATACCACGCTGGGCACTATCGCTCTGTGGGAGCGAACCCCGAGCTGCGATTCGAACCGCTCAACGTGTGGAAGCAATGCGCGCCCTGCAACACGCACCTGTCCGGCAACTTGGTCAATTACCGGCTTTCGCTCTTGCAGCTGATCGGTCCGGAAAAGGTCGATTGGCTGGAAGGACCGCACCCGGCCTGCAAGCACACCGTCGAAGAAATAAAAACCATCAAGGCCAAATACCGGGCCAAGACCCGCGAACTGAAGAGGGCTGCAGCATGATCTATCGCAACGTGATTTCCGCAGTGGTCCGGGCCTTGGCCGCCGAAACCATCAACTCAGCCGGCGGCTGTGACTTCGAGCCTAAGGTGCAGTGCGCCAAGCAGAAGGGGGAGATCGTCGGCAAAGAGGCTGCATTCCTTGCTGACTGCTGGGTTTTTGCCCGCTTGCACAAGTCGTTGTCGCCGGCGCATTGGCGGGCTCTGGTCGCTAAGTTCTCGACGCACACCGAGCGCAAGCACGCAGCAATTACCGAGCTCACCAAAGTCATGCGGTCTCCGGCCCCTGAGCGTTTTCTTCACTGTGCTGTCGTTACTTGGGCTTTGCCAAAGCTGGCGGGCGTGGACGGGAAGCGGTCGACCAACGTCCTGCCGGCCGGCTGGTACGAGATGGACAACTGGTCAAACGAACCTCACCCGATTAAGACCCAGGAGCGGTGGAGGAGGGATATCCGCAAGGCGCTGGAGCGCGAAGTGGATGAGGCTTTGATGTCCGCTCAAGTCCTGTTGGATACAGAGGGACTGATTGGCACACATGCCGCTTGACGGCAAGTGAGCCAATGAGCCATTATTCACTAATCCTGTCATTCCTGCGCGTTTAGGAGTGACCATAAAAGCCCGGCAACTAGCTGGGCTTTTTCGCATATAGCGTCCAAGGAAGAATTCGTATGGAAATGTGGGAATACGTGAGAAGGCTGTTGGCTGGAGCAACAGGTGGAAATCAATCGTTTACGCCTGGGCTTATCGCCGGGGCCTACTTCAGGGATTTGATCGCACAGAATCTCGATACCAAACACCCCATCCATGAATTTTCAGATTTGGCTGATCTTTTTTCCGAGCAACTCCAAGACGAAGGGTTTATTCGTCCTGCCGGAGTTCGCCCGGGGCCAGCTGTGATTTTGGGGGCGATGGAGCGAACGCAGTTGGGAGATCAGCTTCTGGAGGCACTTTCGAGACGCGGCGGCGTGGCGTTTTTCGAAGGTGTTCAAGCAGAAATTGATACCGCCACAGTACACCGACTCCTGCACCAGCTCGATTCGTAATTTGTTTTTTCTAAACCCGGCCACCGCGCCGGGTTTTTTTACCCTTGAAATTCATAGCGCTAACCATATATACGGTGCCATCACCTAACTATGGATGGTCAAGATGCGACACCTCAGAAGCCGCCTCATCGGGATTCTTCAAGATCCTCACACTACCTTTTTGCCGGACGAAGAAGCGGCGTTTTTAGCTCGTGTACAACTTTCGAACGGAAGCAAATACGATGACTTCCATGAGCGCATGGCCGAGCAAGGCTTTTCTCAGACCATCAAAAGTATAAGCGGGGAAACGAAGCAGCTTCCCGATGCAACGTATTTCATATCTGGCCTACCAGATAAAACCCGTGCTGAAGTTGTATTCGATCGGGCCAAGAAAGCCGTTGAAAAGCACAAGAAGCTATCGGACCAGATCAATATCCAAGAACACATCATTGTGGTTAAGGCATCGGACGCCTGGTTCGATCTTGAAGATTATGAAGAAAAACCAGATTGAGATAGTCAAGTCGAAGATACCCGGCCAAGTGCCGGGTTTTTTAATGCCTTGAATTTACCTGTAGCCAGGGCAGCCTTCTGGAAGGCCTGGACGTCGATAACCGGATAGTGCGACGCACGGATCAACGCCGGCAGCCCGCGCACTCTGACCTCACAATGCTTTCAGGGTGGCGCGAACAGGAGCAGCGAGATCGATGCATTGGGGCGTTGATGTTGAGAAGTGTTGGCAAACTGCTCGGAACAAAGGATCGCGAGGCACAGTGCTTCGCATTTTGGTATTGAAAAGTAAAAAAAATTGAACGCCTACTGGTTTGGGCCATAGAGGTGAGGCATGATTCTGCCATCAGTTCAGTCGAAGTATAGTAGGAAGCTCAAGATGGCATGGGTAAAGCCAGCATTCAGCAAGGAACGTGTAAAAAAAGCCGGAATCACTCTCATCAGCGATGATTACGAGTTCGAAGAGGTGGAACAAGCGCTTGAGGTGCTCAATAACTGGCGCTCAATTCATAGCTATCCGGTCAACACATTCCAGGCGAGTCTTCGGGCTAAGCTCAACAAGTTGAATCTAGACGCTACCGTCGCGCAGCGATTAAAGCGCATTCCTTCTATACTGGCAAAGCTTCATCGTTTTCCGAAGATGAGCCTTTCGCGCATGCAAGATATCGGCGGCCTTAGAGCTGTAGTTGAAACTACCGACGCGATATATAAGCTGTGGAACTCCTATAAAGATAGTAAGTTTGACCATATTTTGGTTTCTGAATATGATTATATTGCAGAGCCGAAGTCGTCAGGATATCGGGGCATTCACCTTATTTATAAATATAATAATCGCAAAGGCGATGGACCGTCTTACGAAGGCCTTCAACTTGAGATTCAAATCCGTAATCGACTTCAGCACTCTTGGGCGACTGCGGTCGAAACTGCCGGCGTATTCCTAGAGCAGGCGCTCAAATCTAGCATTGGTAATGAGAAGTGGCTTGAATTTTTTACTTATGCATCCTCATCATTTGCAGTCCTAGAAAAGCTTCCTGTCTTTATTGGGCATCGCGGAATGACCAATGACGAGATTTTCGATAAGACCCTGGAGCTCGAAGCAGAGCTAGAGGTAATCTCAAAGCTTGAAATGTATAAGGCAGTGGTAGAAGTTCCAAAGGATGTTCAAGGCAAAGCGCACTACTTCTTGATGGAACTGCAGCCTAAAAGTAACCAGATTGAGATTACAGGTTATGCTCGAGCAGAGCTTGTAAAGGCGACTGAAGATTATCTAGAAGCGGAAAAGACAGCTAAAGGTTCGCCAGAGATTCAAATTGTGCTTGTGGCTGCTCAATCTTTGGAGTCGTTGAAAAAAGCTTATCCGAACTACTTCTTGGATACTAAGCATTTCGTAGAAAATCTTCGGAAAATTCGGGCTATGAGATTTAAAACTTTGGCCGCCACCTCGTAATATCCTACCAATCAAAAAAACCCGCCACTGAGCGGGTTTTTTTATTCCTAACTCCCTGAAGGGGAGGAACCGAGATGCCAAACATGCCAGACAAACCAGACACATGGGCCAAGCTCTGGCTGGCGTTGAGCAATCCGCTAATGGCGGGCGTCATCATGGCCATCACCGTTTGCTTGCTTCGCGTCATCTACGACGGAAAAGAAACCAGCGTGCGCCGGATCATTTTCGAGGCGCTGATTTGCGGATCGCTGAGTCTGGTCGCGTCCAGCGTTATTGAGTGGATGGCCTGGCCTTCAAGCCTATCGATTGCCGCCGGAGGGACTATTGGGTTCCTCGGCGTGACAGCCATTCGCGAGCTGGTGACCCGCTTCCTCGGTCGCAAGGCGGATGCCGCATGAAGGCCTTCGCTGCAGCAATCATCATCGCCCTGGTAGGCCTGCTCCTCGTTGGGATTCAACAGTCGCGAGTCGTCGCCCTACGCGGGGAGGTGGCATTCGAAGCCAGCGAGAAGAAGAAGGCGGTCGACGCCAACCTCGAAAGCCAGGCCACGATCACCACCCTGCGCGCCGAAGCCCAGCGCAACGCCGATTACCAGAAAGACCTGAACAAGCGGTTACAGGCCAGTCAGGCAAAAGCCAAAAAGGCGGAGAAGAACTTTGAAGAACTCAAGCGCAACAGCAAGCCTGTTCGTGATTGGGCTGCTCAGCCTCTGCCTGACGGCCTGCGCGGTAAAGCCGCCACTGGTAACAAAGACAACGGCGGTAAGAGTCGAACCCCCTGAGCTGGTGCCATGTGAGCGGGTAGCTGATGAAGACCTCGCCGACAACGGCCAGCTGTGGGAACTGAAGAATCAAGCCATCAACCTGCTCGACACCTGTGCAGACCAGGTGGACGCGCAGATCAAACGCAGTCAGAGCAAGTAGGTCGCGACACGTTTCGCGAGAGCGCAAATTGTGTCGCGACCAATTGTTCAGTTATTGGCGCCAAAACACGCATTAAGAGTTTTGTACTTTTCATTCAGGTTCGTTGCCAAGTGCTCTCGCTGTTCACCTTGTGGGGCATAAGCATCGTAGCTAGGTCTCCGAAGGATTTTTTCGATTTCTGCGATTTGCAATCTTATAGGTGAGCAAGGGTCATCGGCTTTTACTAGCCGAGACATCTGTTCAAGCTGGATATCTAGAGCCTTCGTTTTGGCAAGCGACTCATCCAATAGTCGCTTGTTGTACCTGTTATCCGTTTCCTCCGTTAACAGACGCTGCCGCAAACCATCAGCCGTGCGTCTGAGCTCCGCAATCTCGTCCGTCAGCTTCGTATTTTCTGCCTTTGCCTCTTTCAGTTGATCTGTCGTGGTGGAAAGCAGGGCTTTTGTTTCGCCGTACGCAATTGAATCCACCTTTGAGTCGCGCCATATCGTGTACGTGAGGGTGAGCACCGCGATGAGGCCGGCGCTGCCAAGCACAGTCATGGCAATACGAAAAACTTTTAACACGCGAAATTCCTATAAACATTGCCGAAAACGTACTGATACCGGCAAACAGCCACCATTTCAAGCTCAAGGTGAGTCATGAATAGGCCAATACCGCCGCAGTCGCTGCTCGACCTGTCTGAGCTATCCAGCACCGGTATTCGCCTAATCCCTGCTCCTGAGGTGTGGGAGTGGCTACAAGCCGAGATCATCGCTGACACGGGAAGCATCCACAACGAAGACCACGCCCATCTGATCGATGCGGACGTGAGAGTTATGTGGGCGTCTGCTGCCTCCACGAAGAAAGGGCGCACTGTGGTCGGACAGGCCGAACAGGTAGCGTTCCGCGCTGGTGGGTGGCAGAAGGCTCGCATGGAACAGCAAATGCGTGATTGGTTCGGCGACGTGCCGGCCTACATCATCACCCTGGCTGCTGATTACTGCGCTCAGTGCTCCGACGCTGACTTCTGCGCCCTGGTGGAGCATGAGCTCTACCACATCGCTCAGGCGACCGATCAGTACGGCGCTCCCAAGTTCACCCAGGAAGGATTGCCCAAGCTTGAGATGCGCGGACACGACGTTGAAGAGTTCGTCGGTGTAGTGCGTCGGTATGGGGCGAGCCCTCAAGTGCAAGAGCTGGTGGACGCTGCAAACAATCCTGCTGAGGTGGGGAAATTGAACATTTCAAGGGCCTGCGGAACCTGTCTGCTCAAGTCGGCCTGATTCTGGACAGGCTCTGGACGGATGAAAATCTATGGCAGCCCTTCAAAACGACGTGAAGGCCTTTATCGTTCAGGCCTTGGCGTGCTTCGACACGCCTTCACAGGTTGTTGAAGCCGTCCAAAAGGAATACGGGATATCGGTGACTCGCCAGCAGGTGGAAACACACGACCCCACGAAGACATCAGGGAAAGGCTTGGCCAAGCGCTGGGTGACGATGTTTGAAGATGCCCGGAAACGCTTCCGCGAAGAGACCGCAGAGATCCCGATCGCCAACCGAGCGTTCCGGCTTAGGGCCATGAACCGTTTTGTCGAGCGGGCCGAGACGATGAAGAACATCGGTCTTGCCATGCAGATCCTCGAGCAGGCGGCTAAGGAAGTCGGCGACGTCTACGTCAATCGCCACCGGAAGGATGAGCCAGACGATGAGCCGGCGATCCCAACGCGCATTCAGGTCGACGTAGTGGACGCGAGGAAGCCGAATGCCGAGCCTTAACGTTCCGCAGTCGCAGTTCCTCCTCTTGCCCCACAAGTTTCGCGCATTCGTTGCTGGCTTCGGCTCGGGGAAGACCTGGGTCGGATGCTCGGCTTTGAGCAAGCATTTCATGGAGTGGCCGGGCGTAAATGCTGGTTACTTCGCACCGACCTACCCGCAGATTCGGGACATCTTCTATCCCACGATGGAGGAGGTGGCATACGACTGGGGGCTGAAGACCAAGATCAACCAGGCGAACCATGAGGTTCATATTTACGGCGGCCGGCAGTATCGCGGCACTGTGATTTGCCGGTCGATGGAGAAGCCGCAAACAATCGTCGGCTTCAAGATCGGTCACGCCCTGGTGGATGAGCTGGACGTGCTGACGTCGATCAAGGCTCAGCAAGCCTGGCGCAAGATCATTGCCCGGATGCGTTACAACCTGCCCGGGCTTAAAAACGGCGTGGACGTGACCACGACGCCGGAAGGCTTCAAGTTCGTCTTTCTCCAGTTCGTCAAGCAGCTGCGCGACAAGCCGGCGCTGAAGGAAATGTATGGACTGATTCAGGCCAGCACCTTCGACAACGAGCTGAACCTGCCTGACGATTACATCGCCTCGCTGATGGAGTCGTACCCCGAGCAATTGATCCGCGCGTACCTGAACGGCCAGTTCGTCAACCTGACGTCCGGATCGATCTACCACGCCTACGACCGCAAGTTGAACCAGTGTTTCGACACTGTGCAGCCCGGCGAGCCGCTGTTCATCGGCATGGACTTCAACGTCGGCAAGATGGCTGCGATCACCCACGTCAAACGTGATCAGGGTCTGCCGCGTGCCGTGGACGAGTTGATGGATGGCTACGACACGCCGGATATGATCCGCCGGATCAAAGAAAGGTACTGGGAGCACACTGGCAACGATTACAAGAAGACCTGCGAGATCCGGATCTACCCGGACGCCTCCGGCGACTCGCGCAAGTCGGTCAATGCCAGTCTCACCGATATCGCCATGCTCAAGCAGGCAGGCTTCACGGTCATCGCGCCGGCGGCCAACCCACCGGTGAAGGACCGCATCAACGCCATGAACGCCATGTTCTGCAACGCGCAGGGCGAGCGGCGTTACCTGGTGAACCCGTTTACATGCCCGACCTACGCCGATGGCCTAGAGCAGCAGATCTGGGCGCCAAACGGCGAGCCGGACAAAAGCCAAGGCAACGACCACGCCAACGACGGCGGCGGTTACTTCATTCACCGCGAGTACCCGATCATCAAACCGGTCACCGCTATCAAAATGGGATACGCCCGATGAGCAACGACGTCTCCTTCAAGCGGGCGGACTACATCGAAGTGCTGGACCGCTGGGCGACCGTGCGCGACGTTTGCGCCGGCCAGCATAGGGTTGTTGATCGACTGCCGTACATCAATGCTCACGACAAGTCGCCGGAGAACGTAGACCGAAACAAGGCCTATCGCGAACGGGCGGTGTTCAAGAACGCCACCGGTCACACGCGCAATGGCTTGCTCGGTTTGGCGTTTCACAAAGACCCGACGTTGACCGTCGCGAAGAAGATGGAATACCTGCAGGACAACGCCAGCGGCTCAGGGGTGAGCATTTACCAGCACTCGCAAGGCACGCTGGAAAAGGTGCTTGAGGCTGGACGGCATGGTCTGTACGTCGATTACCACCAGGACGCCGGAACCGGTGGCCACTCCGTGATCCTGTCGTACTGCGCCGAAGACATCATCAACTGGCGCACAGGCATGGTGAACGGTCACAGCGTGCTGACCCTGGTGGTGCTGCGCGAGTCGCCGGAGATCGAAGACGGCTTCGGTTTCAAGGTGGTAGAGCAATACCGGGAATTGGCGCTCGAGGATGATGGCTTTGTCTGCCGCGTTTGGCGTCGATCCGGGCCGAAAGGTGGCGGGCCGCTGGCCGTTGTTCAGGAATTCAAACCCACCGGCGCCGCCGGCCGCTTGAAGGAGATCCCCTTCACCTTCGTCGGTGCGCAGAACAATGACCCGAGCATTGACGAGTCACCGCTATACGACATTGCAATGATCAACCTGGGCCACTACCGGAACAGCGCTGACTATGAAGACAGCGTCTTCTGGTGCGGCCAAGCCCAGCCTTGGATTTCCGGTCTGGATGAACAGTGGCGCGACTGGATGGAGAAGAGCGGCGTTTACGTCGGGTCCCGCGCCCCGATGATGCTGCCAACAGGTGGCGCCTTCGGTTATGCCCAGCCACTGCCGAACACGTTGGTGAAGGAGGCCATGGCTGACAAGAACCAGATGATGATCGAGCTGGGCGCCCGCATGGTCGTAGCCTCTCTCTCGTCCAAGACGGCGACCGAAGCACGTGGTGATCAATCTGCATCGACGTCGGTGCTCGCCGGCTGCGTAGCCAACGTCAGCGAGGCTTACACCAGGGCGATTATGTGGTGCTGCACCTACATGGGCGTAGACGACGCAAAGGTTGCCTACCAGATCAACCAGGAATTCGTGGAGCTGACGGCAGATCCGCAAATGATCACCGCGCTGGTCGGACTCTGGCAAAACGGTGGATTCGCCAAAGCGGATCTTCGGGCATACCTGCGCAAGTTGGGCTTGATTGCGCCTGAGCGTACAGACCAGCAGATCGATGGCGAGCTTGCAGAGCAGGGCGACGGCTTGGGCCTGGACGATGAGGACAAGGTAGATGGCAGCAAACCAAGCAATCCTTGACGCTACGATTCGGCATGCTGTCTTCCTCGAGAAGCTGAAGGCCGGGGAGGTCGGCAAGTTCGCCCCCTTCCTGAAGGAGATCGACCGCTCGATACGCGACCGGCTCACCCAGTCGGATCTGACCGAGTACAACGTGAAGCGGTTGGAGGCGCTGCTAAAAGAGGTCGACAGCCTGCTCCTAGGCATCTTCGACCGCTACAGCGCACAACTGAACCTCGACCTGATCGACATCGCCAATTACGAGGCTGAGTTTGAAGCGTCGAGCCTGGTCCGGTCAGCGCCGGTTGGTGTCACGTTGGATGTGGTAGCACCGACGGCGGCAGCCATCCGCACAGCGGTGCTCACCAATCCCCTCAGTGTGCGTGGTACCGGCGGCGGCAAGCTGCTGAAGTCGTTCATCAAGGGCTGGACCAGTGCCGAGCGCGAGCGCGTCACCGGCACCATCCGGCAGGGCTTCTTCGAAGGACAAACGAACTTCCAGATTATCCGCAACATTCGCGGAACAAAGTCGGCCGGCTACAAGGACGGCATTCTCGCCACCACCAACCGCAATGCCAGCACGGTCGTGCACACCGCGATACAGCATGTGTCGTCTCAGGCGCGCATGGAGGTGGCCAAGGCCAACACTGACATCGTGTCTGAAGTCGAAATGGTCGCCACGCTGGACAGCAAAACGAGCCAGCAGTGCCGGTCGATGGACAAGCGACGGTTTCCGGTCGATTCAGGGCCGAGGCCCCCGTTTCACCCGAATTGCCGCACCACGTTTGTCTTGCTGACCAAGCTCAGCGAGATGTTCGCCAAGGGCGCTACGCGGGCTTCGGTGGGCGCAGGTGGAGCGGGGCAGGTCAGCGCGAGCCTCGACTATTATCACTGGCTCCAGCAGCAGCCACCGGCGTTTCAGGACGTGGCAATCGGGCCGGTGCGGGCAAAGCTTTTTCGCGAGGGAGGACTGAGCGTCGAACGCTTCGCTGAGCTGCAGCTAGATCGAAACTTCGCACCGTTGAACTTGGTGCAAATGAAGGCCTTGGAGCCGCTCGCATTCTCCAAAGCTGGTGTTTGATTGGTTAGCACTTTTCTCGCTGCTCCTCTATATCTTTGACGAATGCTTGGAAAGAAAGTATCCAGTTTTCAAAGTTCTTTTTGTATCGATCCATTTCTCGCCCCCGGTTTTCAACCTCGGTGTAAGCCACCGAGTCGACTATTGAGCTGACGAATGATCCAGATGCAATTCGGAGTCGATCATTGCCAAAGGCACTAAGGGCATAACCGGCTTTAGACACCATTTCCAAGCGCTCGGCTTTCATTTGCTCTGTTGGGTCGGGGTAAAAGTAATAGGCGCTTAGCGAGGCAAGTGAGGTGATGAAGTTGTCTCCTTTGATCCTGAGAGACTCCTCTTGCTTGTCTAGCCGCGCGATGCAGCTGGTTTTTTCGGCGAGTCTTACGGTTTGGTTGCTTGTGATCCAGCCACTAAGACTTGTGGTAAGCGAGCCTGTGAGCAATAGAGCTGACGACATAAGCGCAATTTTAAAAGCATTCTTTAGAGAGCTTGGGGAAGGAGCAGCGGTATCGGCTTCGAGCATTGTCACTTGATCCTGATAGGACACGGAAAGCAGAAACGATATATAGATTTGATAATGAAAACCCGCACCTGCGGGTTTTTTTATGCCTGCGAAGCGGGTCACACATACCCAAGGGGTACAACAACGTGGCAGAAGAAAACGAAATCGACCTGGACAACCCGGCAATCAAGGCCGCAATCGCGACTGCCGTTGAGTCCTCTGTTTCTGGTCTGAAAACCAAAAACTCCGAACTGCTGGGCAAGCTGAAGGAAACCACCGGCAAGCTGACTCAGTTCGAAACCCAATTCGAAGGCATCGACATCGACGCCGTCAAAGGCTTGCTCAGCCGGGCCGGTCAGGACGAAGAAACCAAGCTGCTGACCGAGGGCAAGGTGGACGAGGTGTTCAATCGTCGTACCGAGCGTTTGCGTGGCGACTACGACAAGCAGTTGAAGACTGTCACCGCGCGAGCCGAAAAGGCCGAAGCATTCGCCGCCAAGTTCCAGGGCAAAGTCCTGGGCGATTCGGTACGCGGTGCGGCACTCAAAGCCGGTGCACTGCCGGAAGCAACCGACGACATCATCCTGCGCGCCAAAGGCGTGTTCTCGCTGAACGAAGAGGGTGAAGCGGTCGCCGTTGATGAATCCGGTCAGGTCATCCTCGGTAAAGACGGCAAGACCCCTCTGACTCCGCTCGAATGGGCGGAATCCCTGCGCGAAAGCGCACCTCATCTGTGGCCAAGGGCCTCAGGGACACAAGCCCCGGGCGGGGGTGGCGGCCAGGCTGCATTCAAGCGCTCCGAAATGACTGCCGAGCAAAAGCGCGACTACCAGCGCAAACACGGCCAAACCGCATACCTGCAATTGCCCAAGTAAGGGGATTCACCCATGGCAACGACTGTTAACAGCGACCTGATCATCTACAACGATGAGGCGCAAACCGCATACCTGGAGCGAGTCCAGGACAACCTCGATGTGTTCAACGCATCGTCCAACGGCGCGATCGTGCTAGACAACGAGCTGATCGAAGGCGATTTCCGCAAGCGCTCGTTCTACAAGATCGGCGGCTCGCTGGAGCATCGTGACGTCAACTCCACCGGTAAAGTGACCGCGAAGAAGATCGGCGCCGGTGAGGCCGTCGGCGTCAAGGCGCCGTGGAAGTACGGCCCATACCAGACCACCGAAGAAGCTTTCAAGCGCCGCGGCCGTCCGGTCGACGAGTTCTCCCAGATCATCGGTGCCGACGTTGCTGATGCCACTCTGGAAGGTTTCATCCAGTACGCCACTGCTGCGCTGCGCGCTTCGATCAGCTCCAACGCTGAAATGGTGGTTACTGCCAACATCGAGACCGACGGCAAGAAGACCCTGACCCGTGGTATGCGCAAGTTCGGCGACAAGTTCGGTCGTATCGCGCTGTGGGTCATGCACTCCAGTGCTTACTTCGACATCGTCGACGAGGCGATCGCGAACAAAGTCTACGAAGAAGCGGGTGTCGTCATCTACGGCGGCTTGCCAGGCACTCTCGGCAAGCCGGTACTGGTCACCGACACCGCGCCCGCAGATGTGATCTTCGGCCTGCTGCCAAACGCTGTGGTGATCACTGAATCCCAGGCGCCCGGCTTCCGTTCGTATGCGGTGAACGACGAAGAGAACCTGGGTATCGGCTACCGCGCTGAAGGCACCGTCAACATCGATGTTCTCGGCTACAGCTGGAAGGAAGCCGCTGGCGGCGCGAACCCAACGCTTGCCGCTGTGGGATCGGCTGCGAACTGGGTCAAGCATTCCAACAGCAATAAGGTGACTGCTGGTGTTCTGATCACCCTGACCACCACGCCACCAGCCGGCGGCTGATACCGGCCCTGACAGCGGCCAGCAATGGCCGCTACGGAGACTTTTATGGAACTGGTTTACTCCACTCAAAACTCGGACTTCGATCCGGAAAAGCGGTACCGCAACCCAGCGCACTTCGACCGGCCTGAAGCGGGAGTGACGCATGCAGTTGTGATTGGCGACTGGCCGAAAGTGGTCGACGCTTATGAGGCAATGGGCGTCGAAGTCTCAGTGTTGAAGCCTTTGATCAGCCCGCCGGTTGATTCGGGTGATGCTGACGCTATTGTCGGCCTGGAACAGGACAACGCCACGCTGCGCGCCGAGCGTGACGGCATTCTGCGACTGGTCGACGCCGCCGAGGGGCAATCGGATCTGGAACACCCGGGCGCCGGCGAACTGCCAATCCGCTTGTTCGGTGCGCTGAAAGCCGTTCACGAAGGTTTCGAAACCCTCACGGATGAACGCGACACCTTGGCGGGCGAGGTTGAATCGCTACGTGGCGAAGTTGCACGCTTCAAGGCAGCAGCGGAGCCCGTCGACAATGCTGAGAAGATCGCGAGCCTCAAAGCGCAGCTCGACGCCGCCAATGTGACGTATCGGGCGAATGCTTCGGTAGAATCGCTGGAAAAGGCAGTTGCTGATCTACACCAGGCGTAACCATCCGGGCGCTGACAACGCGGCGCCCGATCCAGCACACCACAGCGAGCTGATTCATGACTCTCATCATCGAGGACGGTACCGGCAAGCCTGACGCCGAAAGCTACGCATCTGCCGAAGATCTGGCCATGTACGCCTTGAAATTCGGCGTGACTATCCCGGCGGAAGTGTCAGCACAGGAAGCGCTGCTGCGCCGGTCCGCATTGGCAATGGATGGCATGACGTGGAAAGGGCGAAAGTCCAACAGCGAACAGGCTCTGTCCTGGCCACGCCGCGGCGTCGAACTGGATTACGAAATCAAGCCAGACAACTACCTGCCAGCGCGGATCCAGTACGGCCAGATGGCGTTGGCCGCCGAGATCCACACTGATGACGTCGACCCGATCGAGAAGCGTAAAGGCGCCGTTACGCTGGAGCGTGTCGAGGGTGCGGTAACTCGCGAATACGCGACGATTCCGAACACCAGCGGCCGGCTGTTGCCGGCAGCGCCGGATCGGCCGAGCGCAACGCAGTTTGCTGACTATTTGCAGAAAAGAGGGTTGTTTGCAGTGCGGGCCTGATGTCAAATGGCCTCTCATAAAGAAATGGAGCTTCAAATGAGTAAGGTATTGAAAGACCAAGAGCTGGCATGGATCGGGTTCGCTTCAGCTGCATTGACCGGATACTTGGCAAACGGAAAGTATGACGAAAATGCGTCAAAACAAGCTGCGGTTAGGGCGGATGAGCTTCTTGAAGAATTCCAGAAACGTGTAAAAGCAGCAAACGGACATTAAACACTGAACGCCCAATAAGCCCAGCCATCGAGCTGGGCTTTTTACATCTGGAGCCACCATGGCCTTCTACGACGAAATGGCCATGATGGCTCAGGAGATGATCACAGAGTTCGGCCAGCCCGTAACCATCAGCAAGATTGAGCCGGGCGAGTATGATCCTGAGATCGGTGGCGAGGCGCCGGGCGCCACCATTGAACAGAGCGCCCAGGGCATCCTGCTCGATTTCACGGGTCAGGAGTTCCAAAACAACAGTCTCATCAAACAGGGCGACAAGAAGCTCAAGATCGCCGCGCAGGGGCTGGAATGGGTTCCGGATCTGCTGGACAAGGTGATCATTGAAGGGCGCACCTGGTCAATTGTGCCGCCGTTGAAAGAGGTGAATCCCGCCGGGACGCCAATCCTGTACGAATTGCAGGTGCGGTCATGACGAACAAGTACGCGAGCATGAATGGCAGCTTTGCCGAGAACATCCGCGACTTCGCCGAGCGAGCGAAGGACGGAATCGACGCAACCATCCGCGAGATTGTGATCGAGCTCGGCAGCAGCGTTATCCGCATGTCACCGGTGGGAAATCCTGAAATCTGGGCCGCGAACGTTGCTCACCGCCAGACCAACACCCGCGCAGCCGACGACTACGACTTCAAGGTCGCAGTGCGCAACACGATCATCAACCTCAACGAATCGAACTTCACGAAGGCCGGCAAGCTGCGGCGGGGTGTTAAGTATGCCAAGCCTCTGACAAAGACCGAGCGCGACCAGAATTTCAATGTGAATGGCCTGGTGGCAGGCAAGGATTACGTCGGCGGGCGGTTTCGTGGGAACTGGCAGCTCTCCATTGGCGCGCCGGCGGAGGGCACGCTCGATCAAGTGGATCCCGCAGGCAGCGTGACCTTGGCCAAATTGCGCCTTCAGGTCCAGGCACTCACCGCGGGCGAGACGGCCTACATCGTGAATAACCTGCCATATGCGGTGCCTCTAGAGTACGGCCACTCCAAGCAGGCACCGGGCGGCATGGTGCGCGTCACCCTGGCCCGTTTTCAGCAGATCGTCGACGAAGCCACAAGGAACAACCGGGTATGAGTCACGCCATTATTGCCTCGATCTACGAGGCCAAGCTCATTGCCTGGAGCAAGGTCCGGTCGGAGCCGATCAAGGTTGTGTTCGAAAACGTCCAATACGACCCGGCCGACGGCGAAACCTATCTGCGGGCGTTCTTGCTGCCGGGCGATACCGCGAACAGCACGCTCGCCGGCGACCACCGCGCATTCATCGGCGTCTACCAGGTCAGCATTGTGGCGCCGGCCGGCACCGGCAAGGCGAAGACCAACCCGCTTGTGGCGGAGCTGACCATGCTGTTCCCGCTTTATGCGCGAGACACAAAGGCAGGCCTCACCGTAGTTACGATGTCGCCAGTTGATCCCGGCCCCGGGATACCTGATCCACCCACATACACTGTACCGGTGTCGTTCGAGTATCGAGCTGACATCGCCACTTGAATACGCCCGCTGGGCATACCCCGAAACTCGCATCTTTGCGGGTTTTGTCATTTCTGAAAGAGGAAACACCCATGGCCGGCATCCAAATGCCCAACGGCGCCACCTTCGAGATTGCTGCCACTTACGGCCCGGCGATCCCATTCACTGCCTTGACGAACGCCAACCCAGCCGTCGCCACCGCAGCAGCGCATGGCCTGGCCGAGGGCGATGTTATCGCCGTCAACTCCGGCTGGACTCGCCTTGAAGGGCGGGGCGTACGAGTCGGCGAGATCGCCAGCGGCACTTTCGCGCTGGAAAACGTGAATACCGTGAACGTCCAGCAGTATCCGGCCGGCTCGGGCATTGGCTCGGTACGAGAGGTGACTGGTTTCACTGAGATCTCGCAGATCACCGAGCTGAACTCCAGCGGCGGCGATCAGCAGTTTCTGACCTTTGGCTTCCTGGCCGACGATGATGATCGCCAGATGCCAACCACCAAAAATCCGATCACGCTGACCATCACCGTTGCCGATGATCCTTCCAAGCCCTACGTGGAAGTCTGCGAAGCTGCAGACGACGACAAGCAGGCGCGTTTGCTTCGACTCAACCTTCCTGGCGGCAGCAGCATCATCTACAACGGCTACGTGTCGATCACTTCGACACCGACCATGTCCCGTAACAACCTGATGACCCGCGTGATCAGCATCGCGCTGACCGGTCGCCCAACTCGCTACGCGGCCACGGTGTAAGCCATGGCCAAATTCAAGTTGATCCAGAAGCCGACCTTCAAGGCATCGGTGATGATCCAGCGGGCCGGCTATAGCGCCGAAAAGGTGGAGTTCGAGTTCAAGTACTTGGACCGCACCGAGCTTGCGGACCTGTATACCGCCTGGAATGAGCGACACGACGAATTGAGCAAGCAGGTCGGCGACATGGACCTCAAGGCGTTCACGGCCGCTCAAATTGATTTGCAGGTCGAACAGCTCCTGGCGGTGGTAGTCGGCTGGGATATTGAAGAGAAGTTCACACCTGAAAACGTGCGCATCCTCGTTAATTCGATCAACTCGGCCCCCAAGGCTGTGCTGAACGCTTACGCGGAAGCTTTCAGTGAGGCTCGCTTGGGAAACTCCTAAGCGCCTCCCGCGCCTTGTACGAGCCGGGGCCATCGGATGCGGACCTGATGGCTTTCGGTTTGTCGCGTCAGGACATCCCCGACAAGGAAGTCGGCATCTGGCCTGACAACTGGAACGCCTTCAAGGTCTTCGAGGCTATGAGCACCCAGTGGCGCACAGGCGCGTGCGGCGCAACAGGGATGGACTACAGCGTTCTATCCGGTGTGATTCGGATGTGTGGCGTACCGATCAGCCAGCGACAAACCATTTTCAGCGACTTCCGGCGAATGGAGGCTGAAGCCTTGCAGGTGATGGCGGAACAGAGAGATCAAAAATGAGCACCAACTTCGCTTCCCTGGGTATTGCGGTCGAGTCGTCACAGGCTGCAAAGGCTGCTGACGATCTGGATAAGCTCGTCGATTCTGCAGGAGGCGCCCAGAAGGCCATTGATGACCTGGGCAAAACGGGCGAAGGCCTGGCCAACACTGGTAAAAGGGTTTCCCAGGCAGAAGCGGACGTTGCGCAAAGCATCGATAAATCAACGGCGGCAAGGGCCCGTCAAGCCGGGGTAAGTCGCAAAGCAACTGACAGCGCAGTAGCGGAAATCTCCGTCATCAGTCAGCTCGACAAGGCGATGACGGGCAATATCTCGAGCATGGAATCGCTGGTTCAGGCCGAGGGATTGCTGGAGCGCGCCCGCAAGGGCGGCTTGGTCACCATCGAGGAGCAGGCCAAGTACCAGGATCAACTGGGTAAGGCCTACGACAAGATTGAAAAGGCGGAAGCCAAAGAGCTGGCCCAGAAGCAAAAGCTGATCGAGGCTGAGAATCGGCAGATTGAGGCGCTGAAGCGCACCGTCAACGGTATTGATCCAGTGACCGCCAAGTTGGCGAAGCTGGAGGCTCAGGAGAAGGCGCTAAACGACCTGCACAAAGCTGGGCAGGTCGATACCGAGCGCTATAACGAAGCCCTGGCCAAGATCGGCAAGGACCGCGCGGGACTGACTGAAGCCGCGGGCGCATTCGACAAGCTAAAGCTCGGCACGCGCCAAGCTCAAGAAAACGTCATGCAGCTCGCCAACGCCATTCAGGCAGGCGATCTGGGCAGTGGTGCGCGCGCAATCGCTCAACTGGGCGCTGGCGCCGGTGAATCAGCGAAAAGTCTCGCAGGGATGTTGATCCCGGCTGGCCTTTTGGTCGCTGTAATCGGCAGTCTGGGGTACGCATACTTCGATGCAATGAAACAGGCGCGCGAATTCAATGCCGCTATCAATGGCGGTACGAACGGCGCGGGTCAGACCATCGCCAGCCTGAAGGACATGGCCGACGGCGCTGGGCGCGTCACCGGCAATCTGTCCGGCGCCCGCGAGGCACTTATTTCGCTTGCATCCGGAGCAGCTACCAGCGGCACGCAAATGCGTAATCTGGCTGAAGCCGCAGCGGCCGTGAGTGAAATAACTGGCCAAGGCGCTGCCGAACTCGCCAAGTCTTTCGCCACCGCTGGCGACACGGCAACAGAAGCCGCAGGCAAGATCAGCAGTCAGTATGGGTTGCTGACTCTTGAGCAGTATCAGGTTATCAAAGCACTTGATGATCAGGGCGAGAGCCAGCGTGCGCTTGATGTTCTCAGCGAAGATGTGAATCAGGCCGCACTTAAGCGATTGGAGGCCTATCGCGCGTCCCTATCAGATGTTGAGCGCGACTGGGACAAAATCAAATCAGCCATCAAAGGCGCGTACGCCGAGGTCCGTTCGGAAATATTCCCGGACTTGGCCAAGCAGATCGAGATCACTCAGCGCATTCTGGATACCCGCAAGGGCGGCGGAGTAGCGGGCGTAATCTCCAACGGTCTCAGCTCTCTCAACACGGCACTGGGCCTGGGTACTGGCGAGCATGACGACTCCACCGAAGCTTTGGAGAAGAAACTCGCCGGCCTCAAAGCCCGGCAGACCGCCAGCACCAATTTGGCAATCGCCACCGGTGAAAATAATGATGCCAACCAGAAAGCCATCGAGGTTCAGAAAGCGCTTGATGCGCAGCTCGATGACATTAATCCGCTAAATAAGCGCAAGGCCGCGCTGGATAAGCTCAACCAGCAGTTCAAAACCCTGTACGAAAATGCGGAGAAAACAGGGCAGAAGTCGCCCTTGCTTGATGGCGTATTTTACGACGGCAGCAAGTTCTCTGGCGGCGCCTACGACACGCTGAAGAAAGGGCTTGAAGATAAGAACAAAGGTCCGAAATCGGCAGCGTCTCAGGTCGACCTGACAGGCTTCAATGATGCCAAAAACGCTTTGGCCGCCATCAGCGCTGACTATAAAAACGCTCAGAAGGAACTGGAGGCAGCGCAGAAGGCCGGGCTTGTTTCTCAGGCTGACTATGCCCTGAAGCGCGAAGCGTTGATCGGCAACGAGCGTGACGAAGTGAGCAGCGCGTACGAGGCTGAGATTGCTGCGCTGGAAGCTGCAAAGGCGAAAAAGACCACGACCGCGGCGCAAAGCATCCAGCTCGACCAAAAGATCGCTGACGCGCGCGCCGGCATGGTCAAGGCGCAAAAAGACGCTGACAGCCAGTTGGAAGTGCTGCGCCTCAATGAAGAGGAAAGGGTCAAGAAGCAGACCTTCACGATGGACCAATATGTCCAAGCGCTGAATCAGCAGCAGCGGGCGCTGGAGCTCGCAGGGAAGCGTGCGGTCCTAGGTGTCGGTCAAGGCGATCGTCAGAATGCGCTTAATGGCGAGCTGAACAGCCAGCAGGATCGGTTCGCACAGCAAACATTGGAATTGGCTAACCAGAAGTCCGACCCATCACGGAAGATGTCCGAAGAGGAGTTCGCACGCAAATCGCAGGCGCTCGCAGATGCGAACAAGGCTGCGACCGATCAGATCCGGCAAAACTACGCCGATGTGGAGAAAGCTCAAGGGGACTGGACCAAGGGTGCAACGTCCGCCTGGGCAAATTACCTGGACTCGGCGAGCAATATCGCCGGCCAGACGAAAACCCTGTTCGGTAACGCGTTCAGCTCGATGGAAGATGCGGTCGTCAACTTCGCCATGACCGGCAAGCTTTCGTTTGCGGATTTCACCAAGTCGATCTTGGCGGATATGGCTCGGATCGCGACCCGTCAGGCCAGTTCGGCGTTGCTGAGCAGTCTGGTTGGTGCGGCCACCAGTTACTTCACTGGCAGCGGTACCGGCAACGGATTGGCGGCAGGTTCCGCTGGTGCGACGTCGTCGAATCTGGGGGCGTCTTCGGCAGGCTATTCCGGCAGCTACTTTCCACAGGCGCTCGGCGGAGCATGGGCAAACGGCTTGCAGATGTTCGCCAATGGCGCGGCGTTCACCAACTCCGTCGTAAGCAAGCCGACAGCGTTCGGGATGGCGGGCGGGCAGACGGGCGTCATGGGCGAGGCGGGACCAGAAGCGATCATGCCTCTGACTCGCACCGCCGGCGGCCAGCTGGGAGTTCGTGCAATCAGCGGCGGCGGGAGTGGGGGCGGCAACGTCTACAACTTCCCCGTCGCGGTGTCGGTGCAAACCCAGGGCAGTGGCAGCGCAGCCAGCACCGAAGACACCACGCAGCTGGGCAAGGGCATTCAGCAAGCAGCGAAAGCTGAGGCTGAAACTGCGATCGCGCGAGCGGTGCAGCCAGGCGGCTCAATCTGGAAACTTACGAACGGGAGGGGCTGATGGCCATCGAGACATTCAACTGGCCAACCCAGCACGGTGACGCGCCCGAGATCTTGTATCGGGTGCGCACCGCGCAGTTCGGCGACGGCTACAAACAGGAAGTTGGCGACGGGCCGAACAACAAGGAAGAGGCTTACCCGATCACTTACAGCGGCCCTCAATCAAAGGTGCTGGAGATCATGGCGTTCCTTGATCGGCACGCCGGCGCGAAGGCGTTTCTGTGGACAACGCCGCTCGGCGAGCTCGGGCTGTTCACCTGCAAAAATCCCGCTCCTACACCAATGGGCGGCGGGGTCTTCAAACTCACCGCCACGTTCGAGCGGGCATTCCAACCATAAGGGGCAACCATGCCGCTGATCAGTGACATCCAGGTGCTTGAACCTGGCAGCGAAGTGCTGCTCTTTGAATTGGACGGCACGGATTACGGCGCGGACGTTCTGCGCTTCCACGGGCACGCGATACCGCACACGCCGGCTGAGTTGATTGCCGCAGGCGACGATGCCGACCAGTTGCCGGCGAAGGCGATCTACTGGCAGGGCAACGAGTACAGCGCCTGGCCGATGCAGATCGACGGCATCGAAACCAATGGGGACGGAACTGCGGTCCGGCCTACTCTGTCCGTGGGCAACGTGAATGGGCGTATCACCGCGCTCTGTCTGGCGTTCGAGGACTTGCTCGAGTTCAAGTTGACGATGCGGCACACGCTCGGCAGCTACCTCGACGCGGCGAACTTCCCAGCCGGCAACCCAACGGCCGACCCTACCCAAGAGACGATTGAGGTCTGGTACATCGACCAGAAGACGAACGAGGACGGGGAGACGGTCAGTTGGGAGTTGGCGAGCCCGGGCGACGTCGGCAATGAATCAATCGGCCGACAAGCCACAACCCTTTGCCATTGGTGCCTCACCGGCGGCTATCGCGGGCCGAACTGCGGTTACACCGGGCCGTACGTCACGAAGGACGGTGTCATCACTGACAACCCTGAGCTGGACGAGTGCGACGCCACGCTGGGCAGGGGCTGCATCCCGCGCTTCGGCGAGGGCAATCCGCTGCCGTTCGGTGGCTTCCCCGCTGTATCCCTGATCGCAAGGAGCTGACATGCGAAAGCACATCTTGAACGCGATCCAGGCGCACGCGGCGGCCGAGTACCCGAAAGAGTGCTGCGGGCTGCTGCTGGCGATCGGGCGCAGGCAACAATACTTCCCCTGCATCAACCTATCCACCGAGCCGAACGAAGAGTTCCGAATCGACCCGGAGCAGTACGCCGCAGCCGAGGACATCGGTGAGGTGATCGGCGTGGTGCATTCGCATCCGGACGCCACCAGCAGGCCGTCACCGCGCGATCTGGCTATGTGCGAAGCGACAGCGTTGCCCTGGCACATCCTGAGCTGGCCCGAGGGCGATCTGCGAACAATCGTTCCGACCGGCCAAGTCCCGTTGTTGAAGCGACCATTTGTGCATGGGGCTTGGGACTGCTGGCAGGTCTGCGCTGATTGGTACAAGCGCGAGTGGGGGCTGGAGTTCGAAGCCTTCAAGCGTGCCGAGGGCTGGTGGGAAAGCAAGGACAACACCAGCCTTTACGAGGCGAACTACGAGGCCGCCGGCTTTTACCGCGTCGACCAGCCGCAGCGCGGCGACATGATCGTGATGGAAGTGGGGCGCACGGTTTACCCGAACCACGCCGGGATCTTTCTCGGCACTGATCCTGCGCTGCCGGGTGAGGATGCTGCGACTTTCGGCCCCGGCCCGTTCCTGCTGCACCACCTGTACGGCAGGCCATCTGAGGTCATTGTCTTCGGCGGCCCGTGGCTCGACCGCACGCGCCTGATTCTCAGGCACAAAAATGCACAACCGGCTGCATAACACCGCAGGACAGGAGATTGATGTATGGAAGTTAAAAATGAAGTCCGAGGCGATTCCACCAGCGTCGATAGCGCTAATGAAGACCAATGCATCGTTGGGCGCTTCGCCTGGCCTATGCCGGATCCTATCGAAACAGCTTTAATCACGCATGAAAGCTCGGCAAGGACAGAATTATGCGACACAGTGCCTGCTGATGGATTCGCCTCCGACGAGCGCGAAGGCGAACAGGTGCTGGCTGAAGCCCTTAAGACTGTGGTTTGGCATTCACACTTTCGATTGCCTTAAGTGCGCCGCTGATGGGGGCTCTGTAGAGGTGCAGTTTGGCTGCCGCAACGCCTTTTGGGGCGTCATCGGCTAAAGCACCTTTCAATTCAGCCTCTACGAAATCTCGAAGGGTGGCGTTGTTGCACAAGGCAGCTGCTAAAACCTTGACCACCTGAGTCAATCCGATAATTGCGGCGTCATGGCGTTCATATGGCGAAAACGTGTCCTCATCACTCATTTTGACCTCCAGGTCATAAACGCGCCGAGATTGGCGCAATCCCAGTCCTTGGGCTTGCAGGCAAAGGACTGGGCCTCGACTACTTCGTCTTCGTCCGTGCGACAAGCTTCCATGCCACGCCCGCGAGTACGTTGTGCTGGTGGCTATTCTGGGGCGGGAATTTGTCGCCTTTATTTGATGTGATTTCATCGCCGCATCCGGTGCAGCGATAGATGCCGGAGTGAGGCACCTCTGCACCAATTTTATGGGCTGTGCCCCAAGGGTCTCCGCCCAACACGCTTACTTTCGGCGTTTCTTCATGGAAATATTGCGACGTGTCTTTCGTGAAATACGGCATGGTCGGTTCACCGCTGTGGAGGGAGGCACAACGCTACTACGATGGGATCCAACCCAGTTACTGGGCTTTCGTCCACGCTGGATGCCCACACAGCTCTCAGGGTGATATCGTGCTTCCTTTCCCACAGGAGTGACCTGCATGAAATTGATCGTAGGAGCGCTGGCGGTAGTGCTCCTTTTTGGGTGTTCACACAAAAGGCAGCCACTCGATAATCGTGATCCGTGCTTAGATTTCGGTGATCCTGGAAGCCCAGGATTTAATGCTTGCCTTGACCGCCGCGCCAAGGCTTTAAAGGCCCTACTTGAAGACGGCGGTGAAAACCAGCGTCGAATAATTTCCGATGAAAAAATCGACAACTGAATACAATGGAATCGACCACGTGAAATTAAATATCGGAGCGTTTACCTGGGGCAGTGCAGCACCTGCCTTGTCCTCGAGGTTTTAAATGGAGCTGTCGCGCCTCAACGAGCTCTTTTTCGAGAACAACTGCGTAGCTTCGATGCGGCTCGAAATGGTGGATTTCAAATACAACCTCACGCTGACCATGTCTTCTGCCGATGATCCTGAAACCGAGGGCGTGACGGCCGTTTTTCGTGACGTCAGCTCACTGAACCTAAGCGGTTTCGGTGGCGGGCTGACCCAACTCATGGACCTCGTGGTGACTCGTATCGACGACGGTCTCGATAGAATCAGGTATGAGCTGAGAGATATTGAGGACGAAAAAATTTCGTTCTATTTCTTCACCTTCAGCGTGCGAGACCATAAGGAGTAAATATGCGGACATTGATAGGAGCGTTGGCGGTAGCGCTGTTGGCGGGGTGTGCAACTTCGCCGACGCCTTCCAATGAAGCCAAGCAGGCGCCGGCCAGCCAGCTGTCGGCCTACCAGGCCAAGCCATCAGGGGCATATGGGACACTGCAAGTGATCCGCGACTCTGGGCAGACCGGAAGCCTTTGTTCAATGGCCGTTTTTATCGATGGCAAACAAGCTGCCAAGCTCGATCCGGGTCAGAAGGCATCTTTCTATCTGCCGCCTGATTCGGTTTCAGTTGGCGCCGCTTACACCGGCTCTGGCATCTGCTCCATGGGTGCGGCCCGAGTGGAGAGGGAAGCGATCGTGAAAGACGGCGCGATCAAGAAATACCGAGTTTTCACCGGGGGCGATGGGCAGATCGACATACTGCCCACGACTCTCTGAACAGACCGCCTCCGGGCGGTTTTTTATTGCCTGGAGAATGGCATGTGCTCAGCAATTACCTACACGCCAATGACGAAAGTCATGTTGTCGGGCTCGCTTGCGAAGAAGTTTTTTCGAAGCAAGCCATTCCATCTCGACGGCGGATCGGCCGTGGAGGTGTTCCGTGCGCTCAATGCGACCATTGATGGGTTCGCCGAGGAAATTAAACGACTGGAGAGCCTTGGACTGAAGTTTGCGATCTTCCGCAATCGCGCAAACATCGGAATGGACGGATTCGATCTCGGCGGTACACGGGAAATCCGCATTGTTCCAGTGATTGGTGGCAGCAAGCGTGCTGGCGGGTTACAGACCATTATCGGCACAGTGATGATCGCCGCAGCCTATGTGCTGTCATTCACTCCGTTTGCAGCCGCATCGCCGTTTTTATATGCGGCCGGCGCGTCGATGGCGATCGGCGGCGTCATTCAAATGCTCAGTCCGCAAGCCTCTGGACTGAAGCAAAGCGCATCCCCCGAAAACTCTCCGTCCTACGCCTTCGGCAGCGCCAAGAACACCACTGCCAGCGGCAACCCGGTACCGATCTGCATCGGTGAACGCCGGTGGGGCGGGATGATCATCTCTGCGTCAATCCTGGCTGAAGACAAAGCTTAACGGCCTGGGACCGGCCGGTGATACAGTCGCCATTTTTTGGAGGGAAGACGATGCAAAGGATAATCGCGGCAGTTTGTTGTGCTGTTGCTCTGGGCGGCTGTACCACATCACTCCAGGATATGCGGGCAGAGGGGCCTGAGAAGACCTTCACAACCCAGAAGCCGGAGCAGCAGGTCGCAGAATGCATCCTTTATGCCTGGCAAAACCAGTCGCTGGCGGGGGTCCACTACGCGGTGAGCCTTCAGCCTCGCCCAGGCGGTGGGAAGTCTGTGGTTAACGCCGGAAACAGAGAGATGGCGGACGTTATCGGCGAAAAAGGGCAAACCGTAGTTCGGTTCTACACTAGCGGCAGCATGGGATGGATAATCGATCGCCGCGTCGCGAGCGCCAAGACCTGTCTTTAGAGTTTCTCCATCTGCCAGCAGTTTCATAAGCTCCACCGCACAGATCACCACCTAACCCGCTTCGGCGGGTTTTTTTACGCCTGGAGGAAAGCATGGGCGCAGCAGCACAGATCGATATCCACGGTGAGAAGGGCGGCAGCAGCAAGCCGAAATCGCCGACCGAAGCCAGCGACAGCCTGCGCTCGACCAACCTGGCCAAGCTGCTGATCGCCGTGGGCGAGGGTGAATTCGACAGCGTCCCGACCGATTACGACATCTACCTGGACAACACGCCGATCCGCGATGCCAGCGGCAACTACAACTTCCCGAACGTGAAGTGGGATTGGCGCCCGGGCTCAGTGGATCAGACGTACATCCCCGGCATTCCGTCCGTGGAAAACGAGACGTCGCTGAACATTGAGCTGCGCAGCGACTCGCCGTGGATTCGCTCGATCACCAATACCCAGCTTTCCGCCGTGCGCATGCGGCTGGCCTGGCCGGCGCTGCAACGCTCCGATGACCAGGGCAACGTCGGCGGGTACCGAATTGAGTACGCAATTGACGTGGCCACCGATGGCGGCGCCTATCAGCAGGTGCTGGTGGACGCCGTCGACGGCAAGACCACCACGCGCTACGAGCGCTCGCGCCGCATCGATCTGCCCGACGCCACCACTGGCTGGCAGATTCGAGTGCGCCGCCTGACGCCGAACAAGAACACCAACAAGATCGCCGACACCATGCTGGTGGCCGGTTACACAGAGGTGATCGACGCCAAGCTGCGCTACCCGAACACTGCGCTGCTCTACATCGAGTTCGACGCCGAGCAGTTCACCAACATCCCGGCCGTCACCGTCAAGTGCAAGGCCCGCCGCTGGATGGTCCCGAGCAACTACGACCCGATCGCCCGCACCTACACCGGGACGTGGGACGGTTCGATGAAATCGGCTTGGACCAATAACCCGGCGTGGATCACTTACGGCACTTGCACCGAAGACCGCTTCGGCTTGGGCAAGCGCATCAAGCCGTTCATGGTCGATAAGTGGGAGCTGTACCGCATCGCCCAGTATTGCGACCAACTGGTGCCGAACGGGCTCGGCGGTCAGGAGCCGCGCTTCCTCTGCGATATGAACCTGCAGGGCAAGGCTGATGCGTGGTCGCTGCTGCGCGATATCTCGGCGATCTACCGGGGCATGACGTACTGGGCGCAGGGGCAGCTGGTGATGCAGGCGGACATGCCGCGCGCGCAGGACTTCGACTATGTGTTCACTCGGTCGAACGTGATCGACGGCAAGTTCTCCTACGGCAGCGCCTCGGCGAAAACCCGTTACACCCGGGCGCTGGTCAGCTACGACAACCCGGCGAACAACTACGACACCGACGTCATTCCGTTCGCTGACCTGGATCTGCAGCGCCGTTACGGCGACCGGCCGACCGAGCTGAGCGCCATTGGCTGCACCCGCGCCTCCGAGGCCCAGCGCCGCGGCAAGTGGGCGATCCTCAGCAACAACCAAGACCGCACCGTCTCGTTCAAGACCGGTATGGAAGGCGTTATCCCGCTGCCCGGGCATATCATCCCAGTGGCGGATTCGCTGCTGGCTGGTCGCGAAGTGGGCGGCCGGATCTCGGCGGTGGCGGGGCGGGTGATCACGCTCGATCGCGACACCCAAGCCAAGGCCGGCGACAGGCTGATCATCAACCTGCCGGGCGGCCGCGCCGAAGGTCGCACAGTGCAAAGCGTCAACGGCCGCGCCGTGACCGTCACGGTCGCCTACAGCGAGCCGCCGGTTGCGCAGTTGCAATGGGCGCTCGATGCCGATGATCTGGCGATCCCGCTCTACCGCGTACTGCGCACCAAGCGCACCACCGAGGGCGACTACGAAATCAGCGCGCTCCAGTTCGAGCCGAGCAAGTTCGCTTTCATCGACACCGGTGCACGCTTGGAAGAACGCCCGATCAGCGTGATCCCGATCACCGTTGTGCCGGCGCCGGCAAGCGTCACGCTGTCGGCGACTTCATCGGTTGTTCAGGGGCTGGCCGTGGCTACCATGACCATCAGCTGGGACGCCGTGGATGGCGCCGTCGGCTATGACATTGAATGGCGCAAAGACAGCGGCAACTGGATCAAGGTCCAGCGCACCGGCATGACAAACGTCGACGTGGTCGGTATCTACGCCGGCGCCTATGTAGCTCGGGTGCGCGCGGTGAGCGCATTCGATATTACGTCGCCGTGGCGCAATTCGATCCTGACCAACCTCAGTGGGAAGCAGGGGCTCCCGCCGGCACTGGCATTTCTCACCGCAAATCCGCTGTTGTTCGGCATCTATCTCAAATGGGGTTTCCCTGCCGGCGCCGAGGATAGTCAGCGCACCGAAATTTGGTATGGGCCAACCTCCAGCTTGGAGGCGGCCACCAAGCTGACAGATCTCGCGTACCCGCAGAGCGACTTCTCGATGCTCGGGCTTGCAGCCGGTGTGACCTTCTATTTCTGGGGGCGCATCGTCGACAAGATCGGCAACATTGGGCCGTGGTATCCGGTCGGCATTGGCGTGCAGGGACAATCCAGTTCTGACGCCGCTGCCATTCTGGAACTCATCGCCGGCCAGATCGGCGAAACCGAGTTGAGTGATGACTTACGGGGGGAAATCGAAAAAATCCCCGGGCTTCAGGCGCAAATTGATGCGCTCGACGGCCTGAAAGGCTATGTCCCTGATGCCACCTACGAAGAGTACGACCTGGTGGTTCAGGGCAAGCGGATCTATCAAGCCACTGGCCCGGTGCCGGCCAATACTCCGCCACCAAACGCCGATTACTGGCTCGACGTTGGGCAAACGGTAGAGACCGCCAACGGGCTTGCCCAGCAGGTCGCGACCAATACCGCCGAGATCACCGAGCTCGACGGCGTTGTCACTGCGCAGGCGACAGCGTTCGAGGCACTGCGCGCATCCTTTCGGGATGACGACGGGGAGGGCGATCTCGCTGACGCGCTGAAAGGTTGGAGCACTACGGCGGCAGTCGCTTCTGAAAGCAAGGTCAGGGCTTCTGAGAACTTTGCCAGTGCGCAGAAGATCACCACGCTGGATGCCAAGGTGGGCGAGAACGAGGCGAATGTGACGGACCTGCGCCAAGTTGTTGCCACTGACAAAGAAGCCACCGCTCAGGCAATCACTCAGCTCAGCACCACAGTCGGAACGCAGCAAACAGCGATTGAGCAAAACACGTCCATCGTCAATGACGTGAACGGCAAGGTCTCTGCGAGTTGGTCGGTGAAGATGCAGTACAACTCAGGGACGGGTCAGTACATCGCTGCCGGTGTGGGCCTGGGTATCGAAAACGGACCAGCCGGATTGCAAAGTCAGTTTCTGGTGAGTGCTGATCGGTTCGCGATCGTCAACACAATTGCTGGCGGCGCCATTTCGGTTCCGTTTGCGGTGCAGGGTGGGCAGGTGTTCATGAACTCGACGTTCATTCAGGACGGAACGATCACCAACGCCAAGATCGGCAGCTACATCAGTTCCACCAACTACATCGCCGGCCAGCAAGGCTGGATCCTGAACAAAGACGGCACGCTCGAAATAAACGGCATCGTTCCAGGGCAGGGGCGTCTGGTGATCAACTCAATGAGCGTCTCAGTCTACGACGCCAATAAAGTGCTGCGTGTTCGTCTTGGCTATCTGGGGTAGCACATGGCATATGGAATGAGGATATGGGGCCCCGATGGGGCTCTGCAGATAGACGAAAATTCGTTCACTGTAAGAGTTGTGTTGTCGACCATTGTCAGTTTCGGAAATACCAAGAGCAGCCTGGATTTTTCTGTTCCAGGGGTCGGGCCTAGTAATGGGGCAGCCATCGTGATCCCGCAAGGGGATTACGCCGCGAACCAACTTCAGTTTGAAACGGAACTGCTAGATGGGGTTGCTCGGGTTTACAACCATACTCGAGGTTTTGCAGCGAGCACGGTTGCAGTGGGGAGCATGCTCTTGATCGTGATGAGATTTAACTAATGTCCTATGGCCTGCAGTTTCTAAATAGTGGAAATTCAGTTGTACTTGATTCGGAATATGCAAGGCTTTGTGTAATTGAAAGTGGTAGGTATATTCCAAACGCAACCAATGGATATGGTTCCATAACCTCTTTTTCGAGGGTAGTCACCTCTCAAAACCCCCCGTTGGTGTTCGTTCGTCCTGATACCGTCGCAGGTATAGCCCAGCTTGGGGGGATGAAAATATTGGGAAGCCCGGGAAACTGGACTGGTTTTTATATTGGAGCCTACAGTCAAGTAGGTTTCAAACCCAACGGGCGCTATTTTGTTTCAACCTTTGGTGCGCAGCCTGTAGCGTCGTATGGTATGAGGCTGTGGGATGGATCAAGCAATCTTCTATTTGACAGTGGAACCGCAAGCGCCACGTTTACAAGAGCGTTCCAAAACTGGACATTCTTCACGTACGAGTTAGGGCCGCAAGGAGAAACTAGAAGCTACTACGTAGTAGATTTTAATTTCACACCTGACGAGTATCTGCTCATTAATAACTTTGGAATGAATATGTGCTCGGGAGGCCCGGTACCTAGGTCTATTTATAATTGGTGGGATTTCTCGGCCGGTAAGCTTTACGCAGTTACAGTTGCTTTCGCCAACCCTATCGCTTTCTACCTGCCGGCAGTATTCGCAAAAATCTCTGTCTGATAATTTTTATAGGACTAACAAATGCCCTGGTATAAAACCGGTACGGTTTCGCTCGTCCAAAATTCCAACGCGGTGATCGGCACTGGCACTTCGTTCCTTTCAAATGGTCGGGTTGGTGATGCATTTCGCGGGCCCGATGGCGGTTGGTATGAGGTCACTAACATCGCCAGCGATACATCTTTGTCGATATCGCCGAACTACCAAGGCGCGACCAACGCCGCCGGCATTTACGCAATAGCTCCGATGCAGGGTTACGTGAAAGCTTCGGCGGATGCGCTCCGGGCCTTGGTCAACCAGTTCGGCGGCGTGATTGCAGTGCTTGGCGAGGATCCAACGTTGACCGGCGTTCGTGCCTCGCTGGGCCTGACCAATGCCGACGGCCTGCCAGAGGGTACGACCAACAAGTATTTCACCGATGCACGCGTTCGCTCGGTTGTATTGACAGGGCTTTCAATCCCAGGAACCCCGGCGGCGATTGCGGCGACTGACACAGTTCTCGTTTCGCTGGGGAAGCTGCAGGCACAAGCTACTGCTCAGGTGGGAAAGGGGGCCGCGGGATTCATCGAAGGGCTCGGCTTAGTCTGGTCTTCCGGAACGAGTATCGCGATCCGACCAGGTAGTGCCTACGTGCCATCGGCTGGGAAAGTTGTGACTTACGCTGGCGGCACGATCGCACCCATCACAGTCGGAGTGGTCAACACCTCCGTGCACTTATACCTAACCGACACCGGAACCATTGAGCAGTCCGCGACGGCTGCACCGGTGCGGTACTACAACCAGGCACACCAGAAATCTGGCGACAACAGTCGCCGTTACATCGGTTCGATTCTGATCAATACGAATGCTGCTGGTGCCTATCAGTTCGTCCATCGCCTGTCCGACAGTTCGATAATGTACACGGTGGGCAACCCGGAAAGTGCGGCCTTCCGGCTGCTCAGTGGCGGCACAACGGCTGCTGCATTCAATACGCGCACTATCACTCCGGCTACGGCGCACACTATCGAGGCCGCCTGGCAGAACGTCGGGAGCGCTTCGGTGAGATTCAGCCCATCTGACGCGGGTACACCGATTTCGACCGGCTGGATGGTGTTCGTGCCGCCTGGTGCCATTTTCAATGGCCGATGCCCTATTGCTTCAGACGGGACCATTACGTACAGCGCCATCGGTGGCGGAAGTGCCAACTGTTACGCGCTCGGTTACTACTTCGATAGGTGAAACATGCCCTACGCAATTACCGCAACAGGTTGGCGTGCCATCAATCCGGACATGGATCTGGTGGCAGGAGAGACGTACGTCGATGAGATTCCGCAGGAACTTATTGATGAAATAGCTGCGCAGGACCTCCTGCGCGAAACATCCGCCATGCTCAATTCTCGAACCCGTTTGGCGACCGCACAAATTACCGCCCTGCAAAGTCGCATTGACGCCATTACTGACGCCATCGAGGGCGACTACGCGCTCCCCGAAGAAGTCGAAGAAAAGCCGGTGCGGGTATCGGCACTCGCCGAATGGAAAAAGTATCGCGTGCTGCTCGGGCGCGTGACCGGCCAGCCGACCTGGCCGACTCAACCCGCATGGCCTGAGCAACCAGAGCCGTACAACGAAGAGACGTCCGTGGCGCGCGCCGCCCCCTCAGTCTGACATTGTCACGAAAACCGAACCCGCCTTGAGCGGGTATTTTTTTGCCTGGAGAAAATTATGAGTGCCACTGAAAAAGACCGAGACATCCTCGCCCGGACGTTGTGGGGAGAGGCTCGTGGGGAGGGAGCCGCCGGGCAGGTTGCCGTGGCATGGACGATCCGTAACCGCGTGTTCGACGGCAAGGAGAAGTCATGGTGGGGTGAAGGCTACGCCGGCGTCTGCCAAAAGCCGTGGCAGTTCAGCTGCTGGAACAAGATTGACCCGAATTATCAGTTCCTGATCGGCGTGAAGCAGATCCCGTTCCGCGAGCTGGCGCAGTGCCGGGTCGTGGCTGACCAGGTTATCGATGGCAAGGTGCCGGATCCTACCGGCGGAGCCACCCACTATTACGCCATCAGCATCAAGGCGCCGGCCTGGGCGGCAAAGGCCAAGCGGACGCTGAAACTCGGTCACCACGTCTTCTTCAAGGATGTGCCGTAGCCCGAATCGCGCTCACTCTTCCTCCTCGCTATCGCGAAGCTCCCTGAGCAGGCGCTGATTTTCTCGGAAGAGGTGTTCTCTCTGGTGCTCCACGTCTGCAAATCTGCGCCTTTCGCTCAATAGATCACCATCGGCGCGGTGGAGCTTCGCCTTGAGAGAATTCCTCTCCTGTATGAGAGCGTCATTGTCACAGACCAGGCCCCGAAGGTTTTCCAGTGCGCGCTCGAGCTGGAGGGTGAGCGCTTCGAACTCGTTCTCGTACATCCGCAGCTGATGCCGACAGGTTTCGAGCGGGGTCGGGTTGCCGAGCCAATCGTCGGTGTCTTCTATATAGAGGGGGTCCACGGTGATGCCTTACTGAATACTGGTTGCATATACAGTAATCGAGGCGCGGCAGGTGGGCGAGGCTGAGGCGACGAGCTGTCAGTCCGGCGCCATCAATACAGCCAAGGTCATTTTGATGAATTCTTCATTTCGATCAAGCGCGGCCAGAGAGCCTCGGATGTTTTCGGCGACATCGGCGGATCCGCGCTGCTCGACCCAAAGGGTGAGCTCCATGATGGCAGCCTCAAGGGCGAGCTGGTTTTCGTTGATTTTCATGAGCAGGGAAGGGAGCAGATCAGAGTTTTGCATTTTGTTTCCTCCGTGGAAGAAACCAGAGTAGCAGGGGGATTCATTGTCGGCAGAACGCCGTGGCGGGGCAGAGCACTGTAGGAAAATACGGCGCTAAGTTGTTGATTCTTATGGCGGATTAGGTCGGTTTTCTACCCTGCCAATTTTGGGGTGATTCCTTTATAAATCAATAGGTTGCGTGTGTTTTGGGGTCACCTTGGCATGGTGGTTTCGGTCGAGATTATGGGCGTCCAGAATTCTCTCTGTCTTGTCTTTGCCAATCTCTTAATATTCTCTGAGCTTCGGATGAAGTTGTAGAAAATGGTTTGTGGTCCGGAAATTCATGTATATGAGCGCTCGCATCAGCGTCGGACAACAATAATGTTTCCTTGTATTCCCCGTGCCATGCGGGTTTGTGATCTGGATGGCCACATAATGCTACGAAGTCACCCAGCTCTTTAGGAGCAGGCATATCTTGTTCGTCGATGGTTTCACTTGGTTGATTAGTCATTAGTTTAACCTATGGTAGGCATGACGCGGCATTAGCGATGCATTCTCGGTGATGCGCTTCCACCCGATCAATGCCGCGCTGCTTTTCTTCAGGAGACATTTGTGAACCCCTAATTCCACCAATCACTGTGTCGCAATTCCTCCGGTCCCTGGCTATAAGTTCTTGAGGCACACCATCAGGTCGTTCAGGTCTATCTCGCCCCTCAGGTCTCTCCGGTTTGTCAGGAGTTTCGGGGCCCCCACCATTCAAAACCCGATCAGGCCCTAGTATCGCATGCTGATACTTAACATCCATTAACCCCAGCATTACTCTGACGAAACCGACTAGTTCAGATTGAAGAATGGCAGGTTTGGATGATGGGACCTCGGCTTGTAAAAGGTCTTTGTGCCAGCCAAGCTGGATGAGAACGTCAGAAATCTCACGCTCTATTCGCACCCTATCGATAGCTAGCGCGGTGTATCGATCAACAAGCGTTGTATCACCGGTAAATGGTAAGTCAGACATTGCTGAAATTCCTCCTTGCCCCAAAAAAACCACTGCATTGCAGAGTGTTGAATACATAGTAGCCGCTTCGGGACTTAGCGAAAGTTTTTAACAGCGGTTGAGCAGCGGGATAGCGAGCGCAACGGTAGGCATGAAGCAGCGCTTCGGTTGAAGTGTTATGCAAAATCGGCATACTTTAGATCTGGCTTGCGTACTGCAACTAAAAAAGTAGGCTTAAATAAGGCGATTTTTTCTGGTCCGCAATCATTTGAAGGTATGCGGAAACATTGGGCTGCATGGCAGGCTTCTGCGTCTGATTGCGGACCAAAAAAACTATCAGAAGGCGCGGCCCGATTGATTTCCCCTCGGGACTTAAAATCCCCCGCTCGTAAGGGCGTGCCGGTTCGATTCCGGCTTCGGGCACCATCTTTCAACAAAGGCCTGCGAGCGAAAGCGACGCAGGCCTTTGTGCATTTCCGCTTCCCTGTTTTTGCTCTCTCCGCCTCGGGAGCGATGTTCGAAATCCGGAACTGCCAGCCCTTCGCCGATGCCGAAATAGCAACGACAACGACGAGGGCAGACACATGACTGACGAAAAAACCGAAGCGCCGGAAGATCTCCCCGATGAACCGACCCCTGCGCATTCCACTGAAGAAGAGCGCGAGCGCTTGAAAGACTTCAACAAGGACGGGATCCCGCCGGGGAGTTGCTGATCACAAGGAGTCAGGCGTTTCCCCGACGTCTGACTCTTTAACTCCCAGCGGCACTCGACTCGGCCTGCGTCACCAATTCCCCGCTGATCGCATCGACCATGGCCGGATGCTCCTCTGCTGCCACGCGCAAATCCTCGGTGACCCGCAACTCTGCACCCGTCGGCGAAAAAGTCGCTGCCGCTGCGAAGGGGGCAGGGTTGGCCGGCACCGGGCGTTTGCCGCGGCGCCAGAAGAAAAAGCTGACCATGCACAGATTGACCATTGCGAATGCCCAGAACAGGCCGTTGGCGCCGAACGAGTTCATCACCGGCGAGATCATCATCGGGCTGATGGCCGAGCCCAGCGAGTTGATTAGCAGCAAACCCTGAATCATCGGCACCAGCGCTTCGGCGGGGGCGCGGTCGGCGGCGTGGCTGACGGCAACCGGGTACAGCGCGAACACGCCGCCACCGAGCAGAAACAGCATCGCTGCGAGCATGGTCGAGGACAGCGGCATCAGCACGATCACCAGCGATAACGCAGTGCACGCCACCGCCAGCAGGGTCAGCACTTGCAAGCGATCCGTGCGGTCGGACCAGCGGCCGACGGGATACTGCAAAAGCATCGCGCCGAGGATCGTCCAGGCCATCATGCTGCCGACGTCACCGACATCCAGACCGCTGCGTTGCAGATACAGCGGCAGCAAGGTGTAGATCGCCGCGATGGTCACCCCCGAGCCGAAACAGCCGACCAGCCCGGTCGGCGTTACTCCCAGCAGTTGTCGAGGCTTGAGCGGCTCGACCTGATCGAGCAGCGGCGACACCCGTGGCAGGATCACGATTGGCAGCACCGACAGCGCAGCGAGCATGCCGGCGACCATGAACGGCGCGCTGTCGCTCATGCCGGTGATGGTTCCCAGCGTGGCCTGGCCCAAAACGCCGGCGCCATAGAGAACGATCATGTACAGCGCGAGCAAGCGTCCGCGGATCTTCTCGTCACCCGCCAGCAGCAGCCAGCTTTCGATCACCAGAAACACCCCGACCGTGGCCCAGCCATTGATCAGGCGCAGGACGAGCCAGCCCCAAGTGTCATAGAACAAGCCTTGCATCAGGATCGTCACGGCGATCAGCGAGGCGAAGCTGCCGTAGGCGCGAATGTGGCCGATGCGCAGGATCAGCCGGTCATTGAACACCGCGCCCAGCGTCAGGCCCATGAAGTAGGCCGATGAAACGATCCCGATCATTGTCGCCGAGGCACCGGCGGCGTCCAGGCGAAGGGTGGTCAGGGAGGAAAGAAAACCGTTGCCCAGAGCAATAATGAACAGCCCGAGCAGGGGCGCCAGCGCCATGGCCAGCAAACGCGGAGACATAAAAACCTCAAGAAATCGAACAGCGCAACGTGCGCCTCTGCGCGTGCGGTTGCCAGGCTGGAACAGGTGTTGGGCAAGTGTCTGCCGGTCGGGCAGGGTTGTGGTGTCGGACGACATGGCCGGCCCTGCAATTCGCATCTGCGACAAGACAGCCGTATGCAGGAGCGCGCGGGATTCTAAGGCTTGTGCAGGATTTGCCAATAGCTGAAGGCTGCGACGTTAGGACGCAGGCCTCAGAGACTGTCGATCCGCCCCAATGGGCGCCGCGTCAAGCCTTGAGAAACCTCGCGGCGCAACTGACGAACAGCAACAGCAACACCACGCCACCCAGCGCGAAGACCAGCGAACTGAAATGGGCGAGCATGCCGATGAACGCCGGCCCCATCAGAATCCCCGCGTAGCCCATGGAAATGATCGCCGGAATGGCCGTGCGCTGCGGCATGCGCTGTTGCCGACCGGCGGCGCTGAACAATACCGGGACGATGTTCGAGCATCCGGCGCCGACCAGCGCGTAGCCCAGCAATGACGCCGGCCAGCCATCGAACACCAGTGAAACCAGCATGCCGACTGCCGCGCAGATGCCGCCCAGTGTCACCACGCGAATGCCGCCCAGTCGTCTGACAATCGCGTCTCCGGTCAGCCGTCCGAGGGTCATTGCCGCGGCGAAACAGGCGTAGCCCAAACCTGCGTAGCTCGCTGGCATTTCGCGCTGTGAAGCCAGAAACACCGCGCTCCAATCGAGCATTGCGCCTTCGGTGAGGAACACGATGAAGCAGAGGATCCCCAGTAGCAGGACGATTCCGCGCGGAATCGCGAAAATCGGCCCGTCGCGTTCGGTGCCATAAGGCAACAGGTTCGGCGCAGCCTTGTATAGCGAGGCAACGATGATCGCCACCAGGCACAACACCGCCAACAGCGGATCGAGCCCGAGGCTGAGCATCGCCGTCATCGCGCCAGCACCGGCGATCCCGCCCACGCTGTAGAGCCCGTGGAAACCCGATTGCAGGGTTTCGCCGCTGTTCTTTTCGACGATGATCGACTGGATATTGATCGCGCAATCGAGCATGCCCATGCTCGCGCCGAACAACAGCACGGTGAGCGCCAGCCCGGGCAACCACGCCAGATGGCTCAACATCGGCAGCACCGCACACAAGACCAGGGTTGAAGCGATGATCACCGGGCGGCAGCCAAATCGCGCGGTCAGGTAACCGGCGAACGGCATGGCCACGATCGAACCGATGCCAAAACCCAGCAACAACAGGCCCAGACCACCTTCGTCCAGGCCGGTGCGCGCTTTTACCAGCGGAACCAGCGGCGCCCACGCCGACATGACGATGCCTGTGATCAGGAAAACGATCCGCGTGGACGCGCGTTCGCCGTGGTTTTCGCGAATTGCCAGAGACGAGGTGCATCCACTCATGGACAGATGCGCCAATCAACCAACCGACTTCAACGAAATCGGCCCTTTCAGCCGATCCATCATCGTCGCGCAGTACCAGTCATCGAACTGACAGACCCCGGTTTCGGCGGTTTCCGAATACGGGCCGGGTTCGTAGGAAGGCGAGGTCACCCCGCGTTGGGTGCCTTCGACCAGCGTGCGGTCCTGATCGTTGGTGGCAATCCACACTTTGGTCAGGCGCTCGATATCGTAGTCAACGCCTTCCACGGCCGTGTTGTGCACCAGCCATTTGGTGGTGACCAGTGTTTCGGTAGCGCTGATCGGCAGCACACGGAAACTCAGCGCATGGTCGCCGAGGAAATGGTTCCAGGTCGACGGGTAGTGGAAGTACAACAGCGCGCCGATGTCGGCTTCGGAGGTTTTGTCGAGGCGACCATTGACCGCCGGCTTGCCGTCCATGGTGTAGCTGACGGCGCCGGATGAAAGCGGGATGCGGGTCATGCGGAACTGGCCATTGATGTCCATTACCAGACGGCTGGGCAATCCGGCCTTTTCGCACTTGGCCCAGTACGCCGACAGCTCGGGATCATCTTCAGCGCTGATGCCACCGACCGACAGGTTATCGACAAACGAATGCAGGAGTTCTGGGTGTGAGCCGTCGCAGTGATAGCACTCGCGATTGTTTTCAAAAACCAGTTTCCAGTTGCCTTTCTCGATGATGTTCGACTCGAACGCGACTTTGCAGTCCGCAAGGTAGTGCGGCGCGACAAAAGGGCTGACGGCTTTGCGGAAACCTTCGAAGTCCGGCGCCTTGGTCGCCACGCAGACATAAATGTAGGTATCGACGATTTCGCAGTGCACGCTTTTCAGGTTGTATTGGGACTTGTCGAAGTCCTGCCCCATGTTGCCAGCGAACAACAGGTTGCCATCCAGCTCGTAAGTCCACTTGTGATACGGGCAAACCATTTTCGCCACTTTGCCATGGTCGGCCTCACAGATTTTCGCGCCACGGTGCCGGCAGGCGTTGTGAAAAGCCCGAACCTCACCGTCCTTGCCGCGAACGACGGCCACCGGGTAGTCACCAATCTGCAGGGTGAAGTACTGCCCTGATTTGGTGATTTCGAAGGTGTGGCCGGCGAAGATCCAGTCCTTGTGCCAGATCTGCTCAAGATCCTGACGGTAAACGTCCTCACTGCGGTAGAGCGCGCCCGGCAACGAATGCCACGGCTTGCGTTGTGCGATCAGGTCATAAACGCTTTGCTTGTTGTTCATTGTTATCCTCCCAGGACTTCGATCTTGAGCGGTCACCTTTAACCGTGACTTTCTACATAAGCGAACGATAAGCCTCAGCCTATCGGGCGCAGGACAAACGCCACAACCGACATTTGCTGCGGGCAATTAATGATTTGCGGTTATCGATGGACGGTTCACGGTGACGACGGTATCGCTTGAAAAACAGGCTGCAGGGCGGTGATCGCGCAGCGGGCCTGGGCGATGTCCCTGATCGCCGTTTTCACAGCGGTACTGCGCTCATGGCCGAGACCCTGAGCGAACAGATCAAACTTTTGCTGCAGCTCTTCGACGCTCAAAGGCGTGTGCGGATCGCCGCGCGCAGCGGTGATCGGGCTGACCAGCACTTGGCCATTTTTCAAGGTAATGCTCAGCCGCGAGAGGATTTCCTCTGGGAATCGCGCCGAGATATCGGCGGCTTCAACGATTTCGATGCGGGCGCTGAGCGCGAGAATATCCGGCGCAGAAATCGCTGAACCGGTGACTTCCTCAGGGCCGACCTTGCCTCTGACAACCAGCGCTGCCAGCGGAAATGCGAGGGCGTATTGCGCCTGATCGGCGTCCTTCGGCGAATGCCCCTGCAGGCACATCGATTCATAAAACGTTTCCACCCGGATGGTTTCGATCGAATCGGCAGCAAGCAGCGGATGTTGCCGTTGCAGCTCGAGCATCGCCGTCAGCGCTGGTTGCGCCCAGCGGCAGACCGGCCAGGGCTTGAAGTACTGGCTGTCGATTTCCCAACGCTGACCGAGGTCGCGCCAGTGTTCCACGACCGTAACGTCTTCGACCGTTTCCGCCGGCGCCCCGGTGATGCCTTCCATGGCCATGAACAGCGCGTTGAGACCGGCGAATGCGCCTGCGCCGTGGGCATCACGCAGCATCGTCGGCGCCTGCACCACGCGCATCATCGGGCAACGCGCGCTGAAGTATTCGGCAATGCCCAAAGCGTGGCGAAAGGTGGCCTCATCCAGACCCAACAATCGCGCCCCGGCGCAGACCACCCCCAGCGCGGAAAAGCCACCGGAAGCGTGATAGGTGGGCGAGGTCGCCATCAGTGCCGAGCCGGCACGCAGTGCGGTTTCGTAACCAATGCACAGAGCGCTCAGCAGCTCATGCCCAGTGATGGATCGGCCCTGATGATGCAGCGCATCGGCGAGGGCAAGCACGGCGGGTACCACGGTCGCCCCGGCATGGCCCTTGGATTTGAAGTGACCTTCATGGGCATCGAGGCTGTCAGCGCTGAAGCCGCCGGCCCAGGCTGCGCCGAGCACATTGACGCGCTGCCCGGCAAAGATCAGGCGACTGCTGTAGAGACCGGCCGGATAGTGCCGTTCGGCAAACCGGCGCATGGCGACAGTGGTGCCATTGCTCGCCGCGCCGGCCATGACACCGATGATATCCAGCAGACTGTTTTGCACGATGGCGCGGGTTTTCTGCGGAGCGTCGAGAAAATCAAAATCGCGAGAGAATTCGAAGAGTGACATGCAGCAAGCCCTTCCTGTGTGTTGAGCGCGACCGTGCTTGGTCGGCGCCGCTCAACAATGGGTCAGGCGAGGGAGCTGCTCCAGCGACATTTTCGTCGGGCTATTGATAACCAAAACGCCCGGCGCTGGCGCAGCGCAGATCAACGGCGGGGAAACTTCGCCAGAATCCATTCGCGAAAGCGCCGCAATTCATCTTCATTGTCGGAATTTTCCCGGCAGCTCAAGTAGTGCCAACTGTTGCGCAACTGCACCTGTTGCTCGATCGGTCGCACCAGCAGGCCCTGCTGCACCAGCGAGGTGACCAGATGATTCCAGCCGAGCGCGATGCCTTGGTGAGTCAGGACCATGCTGATCAGCAGGTTGTAATCGTTGGCGTTGAAGATCTGCGGACTGTTGGTCGGGCGGTCGTCGATATCGATCGCCTGAAACGCCAGCCACACGCCCCAGTCGACGTGTTCGGCGACCTGCGAGCGGCCGTAAGGGCTGAGGTTGAGCAACGCTGAATCGCGCACGCCCTCGATGGTTGAAATCTCCGGGTGCTGCTCCAGGTACTGCGGCGTGCACACCGGGTAGATCACGTCGTGGCACAGCGGATAGCTTCTATAACCTTCGCGGATCCGCGAAATCTTGGTGATGAAGATGTCCGGCTGCACGCCGGGCTCCATGGTCAGGAAGTTCTGCGTGGTGATCAGATTGAGTTCGATGTCCGGGCACTGAGCGAAGAATTCCTGCAAATGATTCGACAGCCACAATGCAGAAAAGGCCGGTGAGCAGCAGACCGTGAGCACCTTCTTGCTCGACTGGCTGCTGCGGATGCGTTCGGCGGCCTGGGCGATGTTGACGAACGACAATTGCGCGGCGTCGAAGAACACCGCACCGGCGGCGGTCAGTTCTACCGCACGACCCACCCGGGTAAACAGCTGTGCGCCCAGATAGCTTTCCAGCTCACGTATCTGCCGACTGATCGCCGCTTGCGAAACGCACAACGCCTCGGCGGCGCGGGTGAAGCTTTCGTACTTGGCGGCCGCGACAAATGCCTTCACAGCCCGCAAGGACGGCATTTTCAACAGGATGGTGTCAGGGTCGACATGCTTGGTCATTCGTACACTCTCCTAACGATACAGCTCCCCAACGAAGCGCGAGGAGGGTAACGGAACGCTCTCCGCAGGGCCACGCCAGCGTCGCTTTGGGAATCGATCCGGTCGCTCACGGTGCGAAGCCGAAGGATCAGCCATGGCCGACCCTGCAACCGATAACCCGACGTTATCGAATTGTCCCTGTAAATGTAGTTGGATTAAGCGAGGTGATGCTAATAGATTTGCAACATCCCCTCTTTCCTGGGCACCCAAAAATAATAAAAGGAAACCCGTCGTGAAGACATTTATTGATTACCGCTGCCGTTCAAACATGGTTTCACTCAATTGCTCGTCGTTTAAAGCGATCGAAGTGCGACACGAAGGAGGCATGGTATGACAAGTTCCGACGAGATCATCTGCGTAAAGAATGTTTTCAAAGTCTTCGGCAATCAGCCAGCGCTGGCCATGAAGATGATTGAAGAGGGCGCCTCGAAAGCTGAAGTATTCAAAAAGACCGGTCAGGCAATTGGTGTATTCGACGCCAACTTTTCCGTTCGCCGAGGCGAAATCTTCGTGATCATGGGTTTGTCCGGCTCCGGCAAATCGACCATGGTCCGCCTGTTCAACCGGTTGATCGAACCGACCTCCGGCAAGATCTTCCTTAACGGCAAGGAAATCACCGGTCTGGCCGACAAGGATCTGCTGCAAGTCCGCCGCAAGGACATGGGCATGGTCTTCCAGTCGTTCGCCCTGATGCCGCACATGAGCGTGATCGACAACGTCAGTTTCGGTCTGGAAATCAGCGGCGTCAGCGAGAAAGAACGCTACTGCCGGGCCATGGGCGCACTCGAGCAGGTCGGGCTTTCCGGCCAGGAACTCAGCTTCCCCCATCAACTCTCCGGCGGCATGCAGCAGCGCGTCGGCCTGGCCCGCGCACTGGCCAATGACCCCGCCATTCTGCTGATGGACGAAGCTTTTTCCGCACTCGACCCGATGATTCGCAGCGAGATGCAGGGCGAATTGATCAAGCTTCAGGCCGAGCAGGATCGCACGATCATTTTCATCTCCCACGACATTGAAGAAGCGGTGCGCATCGGCCATCGCATCGCGATCATGGAGGGCGGGCGCGTGGTGCAGATCGGCACGCCGCGTGAACTGCTGTGCAATCCGGTGAATAAATATGTGAGGGACTTCTTCAATGGTTTCGACACCAGTCGAATATTGAAGGCCGGCGATATCGCTCAGCAGGATTCGAATGTTGTTTATTTGCCGGGCAGCCAAGTAACCATCAAGGCTGAAGCCTCATTGCGCGACATCTTTCATATAGTCGCAGCTTCGGCAACGCCAATGCCGGTAGTGGATGAAGTTGGACTTTATAAAGGTTCGATTTCCCAGGGGCATTTACTGAGCTGCCTGAGTAACAGCTGAACTCCGAACAGTCAGAATTGATAAAGCAGTTTCTGCGGGCGAGGTAGCACCATGTCAGATTTCAATATTCTGGATCCTTTCCAGAGCATCAATATTCCCTTCGGTGCGTGGGTCGAAACCGCGCTCAAATACCTGGTCGGTAACTTTCGCGAAGTATTCCGCTCGATTCGCTGGCCGGTCGACCAGGTTCTCGACGGCGTGCAGTGGAGCCTGCTGTCGGTGCCGCCGACGGTGTTCATCATCATTGCCGGGCTGATCAGTTGGCAGATCGGCGGTAAACGCATCGCTCTTTTCAGCGTCGCCACGCTCACTGGCCTCGGACTGATCGGCGTGTGGAATGACGCCATGGTCACTCTGGCTCTGGTGCTGACCTCGCTGTTGTTCTGCGCGGTCATCGGCATCCCGCTGGGCATCCTCTGTGCGCGCAGTGATCGCACGGAAATGATCATCCGCCCGGTACTCGACGCCATGCAGACGTTGCCGGCATTCGTCTATCTGGTGCCAGTGGTCATGCTCTTCGGCATCGGCAACGTCCCCGGGGTGATCGTCACCATCATCTTCTCGGTCGCGCCACTGGTGCGCCTGACCAACCTTGGTATCCGCCAGGTGCCCGCCGACAAAGTCGAAGCGGCGAGGGCCTTCGGCTGCACGGCTACGCAGATGCTGCTGAAGGTGCAATTGCCACTGGCGGCGCCAACGATGATGGCCGGGCTCAACCAGACGCTGATGTTGTCGCTGTCGATGGTGGTGGTCGCCTCGATGATCTCGGTGGGCGGTCTCGGCTTGATGGTGTTGAGCGGCATCGGTCGCCTCGACATGGGCCTGGCCAGTGTCGGCGGCGCCGGGTTGGTGTTGCTGGCGGTGTTCCTCGATCGATTGACCCAGGCCATGGGTGAACGCAGCAGTGACCTGGCCACCGGTCAGCGCTGGTATGAGAGCGGCCCGGTGGGGCTGCTGATGAAACTGAAGAAAAAGAAGACCGTTGCACGTCCCGTGACCAATTGAGTTTGCCTGCTCACCCATAAACACTTTCAAGCGTGGTGAAACATGAAACTGACAACTCTCAAGAAAAGCCTGATGGCGTCGCTGTTCGCTACATTGCTGTGCTCGGCGGTCCACGCGGCAGATGCCAACAAACCGGGCGCCGGTGTGTCGATCACGCCGATTTTCCCGAGCATCGCCGAAGAGCGTTTCCGCGGTGAGGTCGTGCTCGCCGGACTCAAGGAATTGGGCTACGACGTCAAAGCACCGAAAGAAGTCGATTACCCAGCGATGTTTCTCGCGCTGTCCTACGGCGATGCGGATTTCACCGTGCATGAATGGGAAAATCTGCACCAGGCGTTTTATGAAAAGGCCGGCGGCGACGATGTGATGGTAAAAGTCGGGCAGGTCATGAAAGGTGTGCTGCAGGGCTACATGATCGACAAGAAGACCGCCGACGCCTACCAGATCAAGGACCTCGCCGATCTGAAGAAACCGGAGATCGCCAAACTGTTCGACAGCAACGGCGATGGCAAGGCCGACCTGACAGGCTGCAACCCGGGCTGGGGCTGCGAAATCATGATCGAGCATCACATGAAAGCCTATGGGCTCGGCCCGACCGTGGTGGATAACCGCGGCTCGTATTTCGCCTTGATGGCCGACACCATCGCGCGCTATCAGCAGGGTAAACCGGTGTTGTTCTTCACCTGGGTGCCGCAGTGGATTGCCGGCGTGCTGGTGGAAGGGCGCGATGTGGTCTGGCTGCCAGTGCCGTTCACCTCGCTGCCGGATGGCAAGGAAAGCAAAGACACCTTCCATGACGGCAAGAACCTCGGGTTCCCGGTGGACACGATCAATGCCGTGATGAACAAGGAGTTCGCCGAGAAGAACCCGGTGGCGCGCAAATTCCTCTCCGAGGTCAGCATCCCTCCCAGCGCGGAAAGCGAGCAGAACCTGCGCATGCAGAAGGGTGAAAAATCCCTCGCCGACATCAAGCGCCACGCCGCGGAATGGATCAAGGCCAATCAGCAGGCTTATGACGGTTGGTTGAGCGACGCACGCGCGGCGGCGAAGTAATCGGTTCGACCACAGTGTGCGGCGGCTCAGCCCGTCGCCCACGTTACGGTCGCAGGTGTCAGTGAACGGCGAGTGAGTGAGCGAAGATGGAAACCTTTCAGAGCCCGTTGAAGCAGCAAAACACCGGCTTTCGCCAGTCCGCATCGGTCTCCGGACAAGCGCGCGTGGTGCGAGTGGCTTTCGTATTGCTGGACCATTTCTCCCTGACGACGCTTTCCACGGCAATGGATGCATTGGCCACTGGCAACCTGATTTGCGGCGAAACGCAGTACCGGATCTCGACCTGGTCGCTTCAGGGCGGATCGGTCGAAAGCGATGTCGGCGTGCCGGTGTCTTCGCAACGACTGGTTGCAGAAGGCTTCAACCATGACGCGGTGATCGTGATCGGCGGTCAGCGCGTCAGGCTGGCAGCGCATCCGCTGCTGCGCCGGGTGCTAAAGAAAACCGCCGGCAAGGGCATCGTCGCCGGATGCTGGAATGCGGCGTTCCATCTGGCGGATGCAGGGTTGCTCGGCGCCGAGGAGTTCGCCTGTCACAGCGACAGTTGCGGTCTGATCGGCGAGTACTTCCCGCAGTTGAAAGCGTCCAGCCGTGAATTCATCTTCGCTCAGCGCCGAGCCACCTGCGCCAACGCTCACTCGGCTCTGGATATGACCCTGGCGATCATGCAGGAACTGGGTTCGCGTAACGATGCGACGCTTTTAGATGAAATCAGAAGGGTGCATCAGCCGGCACAGGGCAAACCTGCGATGACTGCCGACGGTGTTCGGCCTGCAGCGATTCCCAGGCCGCTGAACATCGCCATCGACCTTATGGAAAACAACATCGAGGAGCCGATGGAAATCGATGCCATCGCCAGCCACGTCGGAGTCTCGCGCCGGCAACTGGAGCGGCGGTTCGCGCGCTATCTGAATGCCGCGCCCAATCGCTATTACCTGGAGTTGCGCCTGACCCGGGCGCGGCAATTGATTGTGCAAAGTGATCGCTCGATGACCGATGTGGCACTGGCGACCGGATTTGTCAGTTATCCGCACTTCTACAAGCGCTTCAAGGATCTGTTCGGCTTACCGCCGATGACGTTCAGGGATTACTACTACGCCGGCGACGCTGCCAGCAGCGGGCGTTATGCCGTAGCCGCCAACTACTGAATAACGCGCGCGAACTGACTGTTTGCGCCAGTAACGGTTTTTATCAGTTCCGGATCAACGCCACTGCGTGCGTTCGCTTTGTGCCGCGTGCGTTTTGCAACTTCAACGATTAACGGTTCAACACTATGAAAGTCAGTTCATTACCCGCCGACGATGACAGTTGTGGCTGGTTTCATCTGAGCAAACCGCGCAGCCCCGAGCCTGTGCACCGTGGGCAGCGTTCGGCGCGGTGGGTGATCATCGGCGCCGGCTTCACCGGACTCGCCTGCGCGCGGCAACTGGCGTTGAATTTTCCCGACGACGAAGTGGTATTGGTCGAAGCGCAGGAAGTTGGATTGGGCCCCTCGGGACGCAATGCCGGTTTCGCCATTGATCTGCCCCACGATATTGGCGCCGATGATTACATCGGTGACATCGCACTGGCCCGGACCAGTCTGAAACTCAATCTGGCCGGCCAATCGATCCTGCGGGATCTGGTCGATCAATACCGCATCGACTGCCAGATGAAGGCGTGCGGCAAATATCAGGCAGCCGTGGAGAATCGCGGTATCGCCGTACTCGATGCCTACCGCCGCGGTCTGGAAAAGCTCGACCAGCCGTTTCAAATGATCGACGCCGATGAATTGCCAGAACATCTCGGTACGCATTTCTATCGCAAGGCGCTGTTCACGCCGGGCGCGGTGTTGCTGCAGCCATCCGGGCTGGTCAAAGGCCTGGCCGATAATCTGCCGGCCAATGTCACGCTGTATGAGCGCACGCCAATTCTCGAAGTGGAGTACGGCGCGAAGACCGTGCTCAGACATGCCCACGGCAGCATCACGGCCGACAAACTGATTCTGGCGAACAACTCGTTCGGCATGCGTTTCGGTTTCCTGCAGGGACGCATGTTGCCGATCTACACCTACGCCAGCATCACCCGGCAGTTGACCGAGGAAGAGCAGGCGCGCCTGGGCGGCAAACCGTTCTGGGGCGCCATTCCGGCAGACCCGTTCGGCACCACGGTACGCCGCACGCCGGACAACCGCTTGCTGATCCGCAACAGTTTCACCTTCAACCCCGACGGCCGCAGCAACCGCAAATACAACGAGCGTTTCGTGCGTCGGCACAAAGCCTCGTTCGACCAGCGTTTTCCGATGCTGCCTGACGTTACGTTTGACTACACCTGGGGCGGCGCGCTGGCCATGTCGCGCAATCACAACGGCTTCTTCGGTGAGCTCGCGCCCAACGTCTATGGCGCGCTGGGCTGCAACGGCCTCGGCGTCACCCGCGGCACCGTCACCGGTAAGTTGCTGGCCGACTGGCTGGCCGGCCAGCGCGACGGACTGATCGATTTCCTCTTGCAGACGCCCGGCCCCAACAGCAACCCGCCTGAACCGTTCCTCTCGCTCGGGGTGAACATGAACCTCAAGTGGGGGCAGTACCGCGCCGGCAGAGAAAGCTGAAACACCTGAAGCCCGAATCCTGAATATTGAACCCTGGAGAAAACGCGATGAACTTTGATGGAATCTTTACCCCGGCCATTACCCCGTTGTCCGCCGATGGTCAGATCGACTATGCGGCGTTCTCCGAGGTGATCGAATACCTGATCGAGTCCGGGGTGCACGGCATCGTGATCGGCGGTTCGACCGGTGAGTATTACGCGCATACCGCAGAGGAGCGCGTCACCGTGGCCCAACGCGCGAAAGAGGTGATTCGCGGGCGCCTGCCACTGGTGGTCGGTACCGGCGGCATCCGTACCGAGGATTCGGTGTACTTCGCCGAGCAGGCCAAGGCATTGCAAGCAGACGCGATCCTGGTCGGCTCACCGCCCTATGCCTTGCCGACCCAGAAGGAGATCGCCGCCCACGTGCTCGCCGTGGACAAGGCTGGCGGTCTGCCGATCATGCTTTACAACTATCCGTCGCGGATGGGCGTCGCGATGGGCGATGAATTCTTCGCTGCCATTGCCGATTGCAAAAACATCACCGCGATCAAGGAAAGCTCGGGCGAAACCAGCCGCCTGCATCGTCTGGCTCACTCGCACCCCGATATCCAATTGTCCTGCGGCTGGGATGATCAGGCGCTGGAGTTCTTTGCCTGGGGCGCGCGCAGCTGGGTCTGCGCCGGTTCCAACTTCATCCCGCGTGAACACATTGCGCTGTACGAAGCCTGTGTTCTGGAGAAGAACTTCGACAAGGGGCGGCGGATCATGTCGGCGATGTTGCCGCTGATGGATGTCCTCGAAAGTGGCAAGTTCGTCCAGTCGATCAAGCATGGCAGCCAACTCAGCGGCCTGCGTGCCGGCGGTGTTCGCGCGCCGCTGCAAGCGCTGGAGCCTGCCGAGAAAGAGCAACTGAAAAGCGTGATTGAAACCCTGCAGAAGAACGTCGCGCGCATCGTCGAGGAGGCTTGAAATGGCAGACCTGCTGAGTAAAGAGCAATACCGTGAACTGGCAGCCAGGCTTGAGTTTCGCCATCAGGCATTCATCAATGGCCGGTTTTGCCCGGCAAAATCCGGCAAGACGTTCACCACGACCAATCCGGCCACCGAGCAGGTGCTGAGCGAGATTGCCGCGTGTGATGCCGAAGATATCGATCAGGCCGTCGCCGCAGCGAAAGCAGCGTTTGATGACGGCCGCTGGCAGTCACTCGCACCCTCGGCACGCAAGTCGGTGTTGCTGCGCTTTGCCCAATTGCTGGAGGACAACGCCCATGAACTGGCGGTGCTGGAAAGCCTCGACAGCGGCAAGCCGATCCGCGAATGCCAGACCATCGACGTGCCCGAGACCATCCATACCTTGCGCTGGCACGCCGAGCTGATCGACAAGATTTACGACGCCACGGCGCCGGTCGGTTCTGGCGCGGTGACCATGGTCGTGCGTGAGCCGATCGGCGTGGTCGGGCTGGTACTGCCATGGAATTTCCCGCTGCTGATGCTCGCCTGGAAAATCGGCCCGTCGCTGGCCGCAGGCTGTTCGATCGTGGTCAAACCGGCCAAGGAAACCACCCTGAGCACCTTGCGCGTTGCCGAACTGGCGCATCAGGCGGGGATTCCTGCCGGCGTGTTCAACGTCGTCCCCGGCGGCGGTAAGGAGGCCGGCGAGCCGTTGGGTCGGCACCCCGACGTGGCGATGGTCAGCTTCACCGGCTCGACCGACACCGGGCGGCTGTTCCTCAAATATTCCAGCGAATCCAACCTCAAGCGCATCGTGCTGGAGTGCGGAGGCAAGAACCCGGCGGTGGTGATGAATGATGTCGAAGACATCGACGTCGTCGCGCAGCATGTGGTCAATGGCGCGTTCTGGAACATGGGCGAAAACTGCTCGGCCTCGTCGCGGCTGATCGTTCACGCCGAGATCAAGGAGGAACTCTTGCAGCGCGTGCAGGTGCACCTCGGCGACTGGAAAATGGGCGACCCCCTTGATCCTGAGAACCGCTTGGGTTCGATGATCAGCAAGGCGCATTTCGACAAGGTGCGTTCGTATCTTGATATTGCCCGCGATGAAAACCTCAACGTGCTGGCGGGCGGCCAGACCCGCAACGATATTTTCGTCGAGCCGACCATCGTCGATGGCGTCAGCCGTCACAGTCGCCTGTTCCAGGAGGAAATCTTCGGTCCGGTGCTGAGCGTCACGACTTTTCAGACCGTCGATGAAGCCATCGCGCTGGCCAACGACACGGCTTATGGATTGGCCGCTTCGGCGTATACCGGCAACCTGCGCCACGCGCTGAAGCTGTCGCGCGGCATTCGCGCGGGGATCGTCACGGTCAATTGCTTCGGCGAGGGCGATGCTTCGACGCCGTTCGGCGGCTACAAGGAATCGGGTTTCGGCGGCCGCGACAAGTCGATCTGGGCGCACGACCAATACACTGAACTGAAAACCATCTGGATCGACGCGTCGTAATTGGCGTTTAGATTTACACGAGGGCCTGCCAGCACACGCTGCGCAGGCCCTTGCGCGTATCAGCCGCCCAGGTATGCGAAATCAACAGATCACTGATGGGCCCTTGGTCGGCGCGGACAGTTGCAGTGAGCCATCCGGCAGCACTGTGACGATACTGGGGAACTGCGCAATGGCCTCGGCGCCGTTTAGCTCGAGTGCAACCGGGTTGGTTGCCGAGACGGCAACCGGAGTGGAGAGGGTGAGATTGCTGATATTTACGGCCATGGTTTCTACTCCTGACGATAAAAATCATTGGCGCTCCAAGCCTTAGGTAACTCCTGAGCCGCACATTTGCCTGCGCGGACTTTCACCACCTCTCGGACTCAGTAGCATGGCGACGAACGCGGCCGCCGCAAAAACACACAAGGCAACGATCACGCCAGCAGCCTCCAGCACCGCGCCGAAGATTGGCGTGCCGGCGGTCTGACCGAGTGCCAACAGCAAAAACGGAATGCCCAGCCCCAGATCCGGGCGATCCGGCAACAGGCTGATGCCTTGCAGCAGATAAACCCCTGAAGAAATGATATAGGCCGCGCCAAACAGGCACATCGCTGCAAGGCCCAAGCCGGCCGAGGCGGAAGCAGCGGCGAGCCCCAGTGTGCCGAGGGCGATGCCGGCCAGCGCCAGATGTTGCATGCGTGCGACACCGAAGCGCCCTGTGAGCACGCCGGTCATGCAGCCGCTGATCCCCGCCGCGCCCAACACGATCCACGCCCATGCGATCGACTGATCGCTGAAACCGGCCTGGCTGCGCAGGATATCGGCGCCGAATGTCCAGACCGCGGTGCTCGCCAATCCCATCAGGAAAGCGCTGGCGCACAACGGCAGCACACCGGGCCGACGCAGCATGAGCAGCGAAAAACTCTGCGTGGCCTCATGCTGAACCCGGCGCGGTACGGCAAACCAAAGCCAGACCGTGACGCCGATGCCGATCAAGGCAAACAGCGCATACAGCTCGCGCCATTGCCCGGCGGCCCCGATCGCGGCCAGGCCGGAAAAAACGATACCGACCGCCGTCCCGGCATTGATAAAGCCATTGGCGCGTGGGCGGTCCGCATCAACCAGACGCGCCGCCACCGCGCTGGCCAGTGGCGGCGAGGTCAAACCCGTGCTCAATCCCGCCAGCGCCACGCCGCAGCCCAACGCCAATCCCGACGAAGCGATAACCACCAGGCCCATCCCCAGCGTTGCAGCCGCGCCGGCCATGACCGTCAACCCGCGTGGACTGACCTTGCCGTTGCAGACAAACGTCGCAACGATGCCCACGCAATAAGCGGCAAAAGCGCTGCCGCCGATCCAGCCGGCAGCGGACACGCTCAGCGCCAGATCCTGACGGATCTGCGGCAGCAACAGTCCATAAGCGAAGCGCGCCAGGCCATAGGACAAAGCCGTCAGCGCGAACGCGGCCGCGACCAGATTGAGGCTGCTTCGATCAAGACTCACGATGAAAGCGTGCCGATGGCGCGAGGGTCGTATGAATAGTCAACGCCGCACCCGCAGCTACATCCCGCGCGGGCGCAACGGGAGGGGGAAAGATCAATAGCCATCAGTGTCCTCAAGATTGTCTGTCGCCGAAGTCGTTACCGCTTCTGATAACGGACCTGCCTCTGGGTTTGATGATTTTCCACCGTACCCGATGGATGGTAGAGCAAAGGGCGAGGGCAGCACCCCGTTCAGCGGCGTCAGTGCGCCAGCATGTTGTGGTGGATGCTGCCCATGATCCATAGCGAAAGCCCGACCAGCAGCAGAATGATCACCACCGAAAAGATCAGCGCCCTGAGGTTCCAGCGCTGCTCCTTGGCGGTGTCCAGGTGCAGGAAGTATTTGAGGTGAGCGAAAACCTGCACCGCTCCCAACGCGACCACCACCCAGGCGGTGACGCTGCGTGGCAACGTCGGGTACATGACCAGGCCAAAGGGAATCACCGTCAGGATCACCGAAATGATGAAACCGACCATGTACGAACGACTGGTGCCATGGCTGGTGCCGGCACTGCTATGAATCGGGCTCTGGTTATACGGCGACGTGGAAATGTTCATCAGCGTCTACACCGCGACCGGCGAATGCGCCTACGAGCGCATCAGGAAACTGCCCGGCATCGAATGGGCGGTCGAGGGTGCGCTCAAGCGCGGTATCGATCAGGCGGAACGCATCGCTGGCGGCGAGTCCGGGCGATTAACGTGTGCCGACGCGCACGGTCACGACAATGAATGACCGTGCGCAACGTTCAATTGGCTTGGCGCACGTCGACCTGCCCAAGCTGATTGCACTGCCAGCGCCAGGCATCGGCGAGCATGCACGGCAATGAGCGGCTCGCCTGCCAGTCCAGTTCTTCGAGGGCTTTATGCGGGTCCGCCCAGCACTGCGCGATGTCGCCCGGGCGCCGCGCTTCAATACGCAACGGGATCTTGATACCAATGACCTGTTCGAACGCGCTGACCACCTCCAGCACCGAATAGCCGCGCCCGGTACCCAGGTTCCAGACGCTCATGCCATGGCGATCGCGCAAGGCGTCGAGCGCGCAGACATGACCGAGCGCAAGGTCGACCACGTGCAGGTAATCGCGAATACCGGTGCCGTCCGGAGTCGGGTAATCGTTGCCGAACACTGACAGCTGCACGCGTCGGCCACTGGCGACTTCCAGCAGATAAGGCAGCAGGTTGTTGGGCGTGCTGGTGGGCGCCTCGCCGAGCAGGCCGGAAGGATGCGCACCGATCGGATTGAAATAGCGCAGCAGACCGATCGACCAGCGCGGGTCGGAGCTGGCGACACTCTTCATGATGTTTTCCGACATCAGCTTCGACATGCCGTAGGGATTGGTCGGCTGGCCGGTGGCGCAGTTTTCGTTGATCGGCAGGGTGGCGCAGTCCCCGTAAACAGTGGCCGATGAACTGAACAGCAGATGGAACACTCCAGCCTTGGCCATGGCTTGGCACAAGGTCAGGCTGCCGCCGACATTGGTGTCGAAATAGCGCAGGGGCTCGCGCACGCTTTCACCGACCGCTTTCAACCCGGCGCAATGCACCACGGCATCGATCGGGTAATCGTGCAAAAGATTATCGAGCAGTCGTCGATTGCGCACGTCACCCTGAATGAACTCCGGTCGTTTTCCCGCCAGCGTACTGATGCGCTCGATCGCCGCGCGCTGGCTGTTGCACAAGTTGTCGAGAATCAACACGTCCACGCCCTGGCCCAGCCATTCCAGTGCGACGTGCGCACCAATGTATCCCGCACCACCGGTAATCAAGATCATGCGCCCGCCCTCCCAAGTACTGCCATCGGCCGATGGCTTTGTGCATGGTTTCGAGGCGCCTGTGCGGCGGCAAAAACCATGTTGTCCTGGACGGTAGGGGATGGATTGTCCAGCGAGTTCAACTTCGTTTGCCAGCCGGTATGTGCAGTTCATCGGCTGCGCCCAAGGTTGGGCTGAACGACGTGTGAACGCCGCTATTCCAACCTTCAAGAGCCTTACGGCCTCATCGAGAAATGCCCTGCACTTGCAGTGCCGACAAGTGAGACGGCCCGGTGGCTCGGCACTGTGTCGACTTGTTTTCCCCGATGAGGAATTTTCGCCATGAACCTTGCAGAACAACCCGAGGCGCTCGCACTGGCGAGTGCGCAGAATGCTCTCGAAACATCCCTTCAGGTGCGGCCCACGCTGGTGTGCCTGTCGCATTTGCGCTGGGGCTTTGTCTATCAGCGGCCGCAGCACGTCATGTCGCGATTGGCGAAACACTACGACGTGGTGTTTTTCGAGGAACCGGTATTTATCGCAGACGCCACGCCCAGACTCGAACTTTCGAATCCAGCAGCAGGGATTGAGGTCGCGGTGCCGCAGTTGCCCATCGGCATGAGTGGCGTGGCGATTGCTCAGGCGCAGCGGCAATTGCTCGATGAACACCTCGCCGGCCGCGTTCAGGGCGATCTGCTGCTGTGGTACCTCACGCCGATGAGCTTGCTGTTTACCGAGCACCTCGACGCTCGCGTCACCGTCTATGACTGCATGGATGAACTGTCGGCGTTCATGGGCGCGCCCGCGCAATTGATCGATATGGAGCAGCAACTGCTGGCCCGCGCCGATGTGGTGTTCACCGGTGGCTACAGCCTGTGGGAGGTCAAGCAGCGCCAGCACGGCAATGCCTATCCGGTGCCGAGCAGCGTCGACATCGCCCATTTTGCGGCGGCGCGGCAGGCATTGCCGGAACCGCCGGATCAGGCAGCGATCGCGCGGCCACGCCTGGGCTTTTTCGGCGTGATCGACGAACGCTTTGATATCGAATTAATGGATCGCGTGGCGACGATGCGCCCTGACTGGCAGATCGTGCTGATCGGGCCGGTGGTGAAGATCGACCCGCAAACCCTGCCGCAACGGTCGAACATTCATTATCTGGGTTCGAAGCAATACACCGAACTGCCGGATTACCTGGCGGGTTGGGACGTCGCGCTGATGCCGTTCGCCCTCAATGCGTCCACGCGCTACATCAGCCCGACCAAGACCCCGGAATATCTGGCCGGTGGCTGCCCGGTGGTGTCGACGCCGATTCACGACGTGGTCAGCGGCTACGGCGAGAGCGGCGCGGTGTTCATTGCCGCCACTGCCGAGGCTTTTGTCGAGGCGATCGAACAAGCTTTGGCACTCAAAGGCACGCCGGAATTTCTGCAGTGCGCCGATGCCGCCATCGCCGGCATGTCGTGGGACAACACCAGTCGCTTCATGCAGGAGCAGATCGAATGCCTACGATAAGCCTGGAGCGCGCAAAGTCCTGCCCATCCTACGACTACCTGATCGTCGGTGCCGGGTTCGCCGGTAGTGTCATCGCCGAGCGTCTGGCTGAAGGATTGGGCCGTCGGGTAATGCTGATCGACCGGCGCCAGCACATCGCCGGCAATGCCTACGATCACTACGACGCCGCCGGCGTGATGGTGCATCGTTACGGTCCGCACATCTTTCACACCAATGCCCAGCGCATTGTCGACTACCTGTCGCGCTTCACTGAATGGCGACCTTACGAGCATCGCGTCCTTGCTCAGGTCGACGGCCAATTGCTGCCGATTCCGATCAATCTGACCACGCTGAACAGGCTCTACGGCTTGTCGATGACCTCCGAGGAAGCCGAGTTGTTCCTCGCCGAGCGCGCCGAACCGGTGGCGACCATTCGCACTTCTGAAGATGTGGTGGTCAATCAGATCGGCCGTGAACTCTACGAGAAATTCTTTCGTGGCTACACGCGCAAGCAGTGGGGGCTGGATCCGTCGGCGCTGGATAAATCGGTGACTTCGCGCATTCCGACGCGGACCAGCGAAGACGACCGCTATTTCGGCGACACCTTCCAGATCATGCCCACGGCCGGCTACACGAAAATGTTCGAACGCATGCTCGATCACCCGAACATCGATCTGTTGCTCAGTACGGATTTCAAGGCTGTGCGCGACGAGGTGAAGTACGAGCATCTGATCTACTGCGGCCCGATCGACGAATACTTCGATTTCCAGCTGGGCCACTTGCCGTATCGATCCTTGCGTTTCGAGCACCAGACACTCGAGCAGGAGCACTATCAGCCGGTAGCGGTGGTGAATTATCCGCACCCGGACGTGCCGTACACCCGCATCACTGAATACAAACACCTGACCGGGCAAACGCACCCGTGCACCAGCATTACTTACGAATATCCCTGTGACGACGGCGACCCGTATTACCCGGTGCCCCGGGCGGAAAATGCCGAACTCTACAAACGCTACCGCGCACTCGCCGAGCAGACGCCGAACGTCACGTTCCTTGGGCGGCTGGGCACCTACAAGTACTACAACATGGATCAGGTGGTGGGGCAGGCGCTGGCCTTGTATCGGGATATTCAAGCGGCGCAGGCACCCGCCACTGCCGCAACCGAGACCGATGCTTCATGACCGCGCAGCCGAAAGGCGACGAACCCGAGCCCGGCACAGGCGCTCATTCGATCTTCAGCAGCTTCGTCATGGCCGGTTTCGAATGTTCCAGTCAGCGCCGCCAGGATGGTCGGCGCCTGGATCTGCTGGCCGACACCGGACACGCGCGCTGGGTGGACAAGGATTACCAGCGACTGAGCGGGTTGAACATTCGTTGTGCCCGCGACGGCTTGCGCTGGCACCTGATCGAACGCAGCCCCGGTCGCTATGACTGGAGCAGCTTCGTGCCGATGCTCAAAGCCGCGCAAGCGCAGCAGGTGCAAGTGGTCTGGGACCTGTGCCATTACGGTTATCCGGATGACCTGGATTTCTGGCGCCCGGCATTCGTCGAGCGTTTTGCCCGTTTCGCCGCTGCTGCAGCGACGGTGATGATGGACGAGGGCGTCAGCGTGCCGTTCTACTCGCCGATCAATGAGATTTCATTCTGGAGTTGGGCGGGGGGCGAGGTCGCGTACTTCAACCCGACCGCACGCGGGCGCGCGCAGGAACTCAAGCATCAACTGGTGCGGGCGAGCATCGCTGCGATCGAAGCGATTCGCGAACAGGCGCCTCATGCTCGGTTCGTCCAGTGCGATCCGTTGATCCATGTGCTCGCCGGCTCCAGGCGCAGCGACGATATCGAAGCGGCCGAAGCCTATCGGCTGTCGCAATTTCAGGCGTGGGATCTGCTCACTGGCCGTGAATGGCCCGGCCTGGGCGGGCAGGAACATTACCTGGATATCATCGGTGCCAATTTCTATGCGCATAACCAGTGGTATTACCACGGCCGGCGCATCCTTCGCGGCGAGCGCGACTTCCGACCGTTGTCGGGCATGCTCAAGGAACTGCACCAGCGTTATCAGCGGCCAATACTGATCGCCGAAACCGGGGCCGAAGATGAAGAACGCCTGCCGTGGCTGGCTTACATCCTTGAGCAGACGCTGCTGGCCCTCGAACGCGGTGTGCCGGTGCAGGGGATCTGCTGGTACCCGTTTCTCGATTACCCGGGCTGGGATAACGGCCGGTATTGCCCCACCGGCGTGTTCGGCTACCCCGATGGCGAGGGCGAGCGCGCGGCGTTTCACCCGCTGCACGTCGAGCTGGCGCAGGTGCCCGAGCGGGTCGCCGCCTGTTTGCGCAGGGTCAATGGCGGGCACATTGAGGGGCGCGGGAGATGAACTTCCAGCAAATGCGCGATGAGCCCTTGCCGGCGTCGGCCGCTGCCTTCTTATGGCGCTACATCAGAATTCGTCCGGCGCACTTCATCGCCATGGTCGCACTGGTGATGGGCGCGGCGTGCTGTGCGGTGGTGGTGCAGTACGGCATGAAACTGCTGGTCGATGCCATGGCCGCCGGGTCGGCGGCGGACCAGGTCTGGCACGCGTTTGGCCTGTTCATGGCGTTGATCGTGATGGAAAACCTGCTGTGGCGCCTCGGCGGCTGGGTCGGCTGCCACACTATCGTCGGCAGTTGCGCCGATTTGCGCGTGGACCTGTTTCATCACCTGACCGGCCACCCGATGCGCTATTTCAAGCGGCACTTCTCCGGCTCGCTGGCCAATCGCGTCTCGGCGATCGGCGCTGCTGCCGACAAGGTCTATGGCGGGTTGACCTGGCGCATCGTGCCGCCGTGCGTGGATTTCATCGGTGCCGTGGCTTTGCTGTTGGCGGTGCACGGGGCCATGGCACTGGCCCTGGTCGGCTGCGTGATCGTGGTCGCCGCGCTGATCACCGTGTTCGGCGTGCGCGGCCGCAGCCGGCACATTGCTTTTGCTTCGCAGTCGGCGCGGGTCGGTGGCGAGATTGTCGATCTGGTGTCCAATGTCTGGACGATCAAGGCGTTCTCCGGGCGGCAACGCGAGCGTCTGCGCCTGGAGCGCGAGATCGGCATCGAAGCCGATTCGCACCGCAGCAGCTGGATGTACATGGAAAAGGCGCGGGTGCTGCACGACATCTGCCTGACCGTGATGGCGGGCGGCATGCTCGGCTGGGCGATCCTGCTCTGGCGAGCGGGACAGATCACGGCGGGCGATGTGGTGATGGTCAGCGCGTTGACCTTTCGCATCCTGCACGGTTCGCGCGAACTAGCGCTGGCCCTGGTGGAAACCAGCCAGCAGATGGGTGTCATCAGCGAGACGCTGGGCATCGTCGCCCAGCCCCACGAACTCAGCGACACCGCGGAAGAACTGGCACCGACCCGTGGGCATATCAAGATGCTCGATGTCAGTTACGCCTACCCGGACGGGCGTAAGGTCTTCGAGCATTTTTTCCTGGATATCCCGGCGGGACAAAGCGTCGGCATTGCCGGCACTTCGGGCTCGGGAAAATCGACGTTGCTCGGTTTGCTGCAACGCCTGGATGACGTGCGCAGCGGGGTCATCCTGATCGACGACCGCGACATCCGCTCGGTCAGCCAGGACAGTTTACGCCGACAGATCGCCGTGGTGCCGCAAGAGCCGACGCTGTTCAATCGCAGCATTCTGGAAAACATCGGCTACGGTCAGCCCCATGCCACCGAGCAGCAGATCATCGCAGCGGCGCAGCAGGCGTTTTGCGACGAATTCGTCCAGGCGCTACCGCAGGGTTATCACACCCCGGTCGGTGAGCGTGGAGTGACCTTGTCCGGTGGCCAGCGCCAGCGTCTGGGGCTCGCGCGGGCGTTTCTGAAGGATGCACCGATCCTGATTCTCGACGAGGCGACCTCGGCACTGGATTCCGATTCGGAAGCGATCATCCAGCGTGCGCTGAGCAACCTGATGCGCGGCAGGACAGTCCTCGCGGTGGCGCACCGCCTCTCGACCATCGCCAATTTCGACCGGGTGCTGGTGCTGGAGGACGGCGAGATCGTGCAGGACGGCACGCCGCAAGAGTTGCGCGAAAGTCAGGGACGGTTCCGCACGCTGTGGCAGATGCAGGCGATGGTGCACAACCGTTGAACGCGGGCCTATTGCGCTGAGCGTGTCCAGACCCTGACGTAATCAATGCGAAACACCGACGGCAGGTCAGCATCGTCGACCACCCCGAACCAGTGCCACATCGCTTCGCTGTCGAAAACGATTTGCATGGGGAAGTGCCAATAGGTGTTCTTCGCCTCCCGGACCAATACGCCGTCGACGTACCAGCGCAAGGTCTCGGGTTGCCAGTCGAAACCGTAGACATGAAAGGTACTGGCCAGCCGCCAAGGGGCATTCCAGGTGCTGCCGGAACTCAGGTGTTGATCATTCTGCGGTCTGGCCCAGACATGGGCATTCATGTTGTACCGGCGGTCGAACGCTTCGTTGCGGGTTTTGCCGCCGATTTCGAAGATGTCGATTTCCGTGGCGTTCTCCGGCAGCCCGGTCCACGCCAGCCAGAACGCACTGGAGCCGGCAGAGTTCATCGGCTTCGCCCGGGCTTCGTAATAGCCGTACATCCCCCGTTCATGGGTGCGCACCATCGCCGAGCTGTAGTCCTTGTAGCCCAAGGCGACGTATTTCTCCGGGAGGGTCTGCTTGCGGAAAGTGATGTTCAGATTGCCGCTGCCGACCTTGGCGTTCTCTGGCAAAAACAGCGCCGGTTTGCGCCCGAGGGAGTCGGTGCCGGTGGCGTTGTTGACGTGCCAGCGTTCGGCGTCGAGCGTGCTGCCATTGAATTCGTCGGACAGCCGCGTATCGAGCTTCCAGCCGCCGGCATTGGCCTGATCCGACAACGGCAGATCGGGGGTAACGTGCGTCGGGGTCGGGCCTAACGGGCCAACCCGGGTCCAAGCATCGGCCTGCTGCGGAACCACGACTGCCCATTTTTGCGCCAGGTAGTCGAACACACTACGGCGTTCGTCCTGGTTGCTGAATTGACGGTCATACACCAGCACTTCGGCGATGTCGCCGCGCAGGATTTCCGAGGTGCCGACTACGTTGCGCGCCACCGCGAACGGGCCGATCGGCACGTCACTGGTTTCCAGCAACGCCAGCGCCGGTTCGTAGGCGCTGGTCTGCTGCACGCTGATGCCGAAATTCGGCGCGACGTTATCGTTGTCCGCCAGTTGCGGGCGAGAGCTGAACAGTCGCTGCCAGGCCTTGCCGCCGGCCTGCTCGGGCAGACGTCGCGAGACGACGAAGACCGTCACCGGGCCTTTGCTTGTGCGAATCGCCTGGCCCATGAACGCCGCCGTGCCGCTGAAACGCACAACGCCGTGGCCGTTGAGGGCGTTGTCGACCCGCGTCGGCAAGGTCGTCGCCGCGCGGTTGTCGACGGTGACGTCATTGCCCTTGCCGGATTTATCCAGCCAGCGCACGACCTGGTTTTGCCCCTCCAGTGTCATCGCGGCCGGGTCATTGCCGTCCAGCCACAACACCAGGCCTTCAGTGACCGGTCCTGGAATATTGGCCTCGGCGCCAACGCTCAGCAGCAGCAAGACAAACAGCATGCATCGTGATCTGTTCATGAGTCGTCCCTAACGTGAGTTGGCGGCGTTATTACGTGCCCACCGCCAGCAGCGGCGCCGGTTGCGGGCGGTAGCCCCATGGGTTGCTGGTCTGCCAGCGCCAGCTGTCGATGAGCATTTGTGTCAGCTCGCGTTGCGCGCGCCAGCCCAGTTCGCGCCCGGCCTTGCTTGCATCGGCGCGGCATTCGGCGACATCACCGGCGCGGCGCGGGGCGAAGCGGTAGGGGATACGCAGACCGGTGACGTCTTCGAAGGCGCTGATGATCTGCAACACGCTGTAGCCGGTGCCGGTGCCGAGATTCCAAACGTGCAGGCCATGCTCGTCGCCCTGCAAAACCTGCAGTGCCTTGAGATGACCAGCAGCCAGATCCAGCACATGGATGTAATCGCGAATGCAGGTGCCGTCGACGGTCGGATAGTCGTTGCCATAAACGGTCAACGCCGCGCGCTGGCCGCTGGCAACCTCGGTCAGGCACGGCAGCAGGTTGTTCGGCCGACCGTTGGGCGCCTCGCCGATCAGCCCGCTCTCGTGCGCGCCTATCGGGTTGAAGTAGCGCAGCACGGCAATGTTCCAGCGCGCGTCGGCGACGGCTAGGTCGCTGAGCAACTCTTCGATCACCAGCTTCGAGCGCCCGTAAGGATTGGCCGGTTTGCCGGTGCCGTGATCTTCGACGATCGGCATGCGGGCCGGCTCGCCGTACACCGTCGCCGATGAACTGAACACCAGATTGAACACGTGGGCGCGGGCCATCGCCTGACACAGGTTCAGCGTGCCGACCACGTTGTTGGCGTAGTAATCCATCGGTCGACGCATGCTTTGCGCGACCGCTTTGAGCCCGGCGAAATGCAGCACCGCGTCGATCGCGTAAGTGCTGAAAATCTCCTCCAGCAACGCCGCGTCGCGGATATCGCCTTCGATGAAATCGATGTGCGAATGACTCAACAGCTCGAGCCGTGTGATGGCCTCGCGGCTGCTGTTGCACAGGTTGTCGAGGATCAGAACCGAGTGTCCGGACTCGATCAACTGCAATGCCGTGTGCGAACCGATGTAGCCGGCACCGCCCGTGATCAACGTGGTTTTGCGCATGACGACGTGCTCCATTGCGAGGAAATCCGGCTCAGCGGGCGGTGAACACCAACTTGAATTCTTGCGGCCAGCGCGGGTGCAGCAGGCTGTAGGACAAGGCGTAGGTCAGCGTGCCGATGGCGATGTCGCCGGCCAGGTGCGCATAACCGGACAGGCCGGTCTGCCGCGACAGCCACATCACCACGACGACCATTACGACAGAGGCAAGCAGGCTGCGGTAACTGGACTGGAAGAAGCTGCGCCAGTCGTAACCGATGGCGGCGTGCAGGCCGCGCACCTGCAATGGCGTGATCAGCAGCATGCGTAGCAGCAATGCCAGCGCCGCCGCCATGCCGCCGTAGCTCGCCCCGAGCAGATACACCAGCGCCAGCGCGAGCAGGGTGGTGGCGACTTCGGCCTTGAGCGTCAGATGCGTGCGATTGACCGCCACCAGCGCAGTGGTCGCATACAGCGCCAGATTGCCCAGCGCCGCCGTGCCGGCGAGCACTTGCAGCAAGGGAATCGCGTCGGCCCATTTCGCGCCGAAGATCAGCAGGATGATGTCTTCGGCGGTCAGGGCGATGCCGAAAAACAGCGGGGTCAGCACGAAGCCGCTGATTGCCGTGGAGTCGCCGATGACGCCGATCAGCCGCGCCGGTTCGGCACTGCGCCGGGCGAACACCGGCAGGGCATAACTCATCAAGCCGTTGTAGATCGCCGAGCGCGGCAGGTCGATGATGCGCATCGCCAGGTTGAACATGCCCACCGCGTGCGCCCCGGCAGTCAGGCCGAGAATCAAGTTGACGCCGCGTTGTAGGGTTTGCGAACTCATGACGTTGACGCAGACCGGGAGCCCGGCGCGCAGCAGTTCGCCCAACACCTGGCGGTCGATCAGCAAGGGAATGCGCCGACGCTCGCTGCGCATCAGCACCAGCGTGGAAATGCCGTCCATGATCAGCGCCTGCGCGACCACCGCCCACGGGCCGAAACCCAGCAGCGCAACAGCCACGCCGCCAACCCCGCCAGCCACTTTGCCGAGCAAGGTGCGCGAGGCCAGCAGCTTGAAATTGCCGCTGCGGCGCATCTGTGCCACATACACCCGGGCCATCAGGGTGAAGAGGATTTTCACCGAGGCCACGGCGGTCATCCAGCGCAACGCGGTGGACGGCGTATACAGCACCACCGCCAACGAGATCAACGCAATCGACAACAGACTGACCAGCACCGCAAACCAGAACACGCTGCTGATGTGTTTGTCTTCCATCCGCTGCAGGCGCACCAGCGGGTCTTCGAGCATCGACGAGAACAGAATGCCCACCACTTCGACCACGGCGATGATCAGCGTGCCGATGCCCAGCTCGGTCGGCGTCAGCAAATGCGCGTAGACGACAAAGGTAATCATCGACAGGAAAATCAGGCCGAACTTCTCGGTGAAAATCCATACGAGGGTCATCAGGCGACGGTTGGCCATGGCGCGATCCCCGACACTCAGCGGCTGTTGCCCAGGCTTTTCAAGCAGGCGTATAGGTAGCGCAGGGTCGGTTTGCCCTGGGAGAAAAACAGCGTCTGCCACGAATGTCCGAGCATCTGCCGGAACACCTCGATGACCCGTGGGTGATCGCCGCGCCGGGAAAACGCATTGAGAAACTCCGCGTGATTGGCGAGGACGAAATAGATCCGCTGCTGCTTGTTCAGCCGGGAGCCGTAGCGTGCCAAGTACAGCTGAATGAAGCGCAGCTTGTGCGGGTAATACTTGTGCGGTTGCGCGGTGATGTTGGCGGCGTTGACGGCGCGCCAGTGGAGGATCTGCGGCACGCTGTGGATCTCGCTGATTTCCGCGATGCGCGTCCACAGCAGACGATCCTCGGCGAAGCGCAGGCTCTGATCGAAGCCGCCAATGGCGACGATGATTTCGCGCAGGGCGAGTACGCCGGAGGTGCCGTTGATGATGTTTTCGCGCATGAAATCGGCAAAGTGGTCGCCGTGTTTGCAGCGGTCCTCCAACTGGCGTTTGCCGTCACTGAATTCGCTCATCTGAAAACAATCGATCAGACCGACCTTGCGCCCCTGTTGGGTGAGTTCGGCGTGCAGGGTCAGTTGTTTTTGCAGTTTCTCGGGATGCCAGCGGTCATCGGCATCTAGGAAGGCGATAAAGGTTTCCTCGGCACTGAACACGCCGCGATTGCGCGCACTGGCCGGGCCTTGATTGGGCTGCTGCAACAGCACGATGGGAAAGGGCGCGGCGTACTGCTTGACGATCTCTGGCCCGGCATCGCTGGAACCGTCATCGACGACGATGACTTTGTCCGGCAGGCGGGTTTGTGCACTCACCGAGTCCAGCGTGCGTTGGATGCTGGCGGCGGCGTTGTACAGCGGGATCACCACGCACACGGTGACGGCCGAGGGATCATTCAGCATGGGCGTTGCTCCCTGAAAGTGGTGCGCATCGGCCGAGCGCTGGCGACTGGCAGCGGCTGCGTACGGACGACGAGGTGGTGGCGGAAGGTCAGGCTGAGCACGCAGAAAATCAGGAACTCGCCCGAACGGTAGTTGGGGATCACATAGGCGACGTAATTGGTGACCACGAACAGGCCGATGATCACCAGCGCACAGGCCTGATAGCGCGCCGACTGATCCGCCGTGATCGCCCGATAACGCTTGCTCAGCGTCTGGGCAAACATCAGCAGCAGGGCAATCAACTGAATCAGGCCGCCGTTGAGCAGGGTTTCGACGTAGCCGCTGTGGGCATTGCCGATGTAGCCCCAGCGGGTAATGAAAGCATCGGCATCGGCGCTGGCCCAGAACGCGCCGAAGCCGTAGCCCTTGAGAAATTGCGCATCGATCAGCGGCTGCAACAGCTCCCAGATCAACGTGCGGTCAGTGAGTGACGGGTCGCGGCCGACCAGTTCCAGCAGCATGGCGTAGTTGGCGTAAAGCACCCCACACAAGAGGAAGAACACCAGCGTCGCGGCGGTGAAGGCCAGCAGTGAGCGGTTGATGCGCAAGCGGATCAGCGTGATGAAGTAGGCGTAACTGGCGGTGCCGGCGACGATCAGCGCAATCGCCGTGGCCGACTGCGCCAGGCCAATGGCGATCAGCGCGAACAGCCCGTAGAGGATTGCCAGCGGGTTGCGTTGGCGGATCATCGGCAGCAGCAACAGGATCGCGATGGCGTTCAGGCGTGCGCCGGCGTTCTTTTCCGCGAACACGCCGCGAAAGGCACCGTCACGGATGCCACCGGAAATGAAGGCGATGTCCGGGCGAATCACGGCGAAGATCAAGCCGACCAGCGCCGCCGCACCGATCACGCAACCGAACAGAAAAGCGATCCGCTCGATGCTGTAGCGCCAGGCAATGAAACCGGCGAAGAACACTACGCTGAGCAGCGCGACGAAACGCTTGAAGCTGAGCATCGGCTCGCTCGACCAACTGATCGACGCCGCCACGCAACCGAGGAACACCAGCAAAAACAGGTTCTGCCGGTAGAAGCTCTTGCTGAGAAAAACCTTGTGGCGGATGAAAAAGAACAGCGGCACCAGCAAGGTCAGCAAGCCGCAGACCTGATTGGCCAGATTGCCTTCCAGATCCTGCTGCGCATCGTCCAGCGTGCTGACATTGCCCAGGCGCAGAAAGAAGCCGATCACTTGCGTATAGAACAGCACGCCAAACAAGGTGAAGGCGTCGGCCAGCGTCGAATAGCGCACTTGCAGGCGGTTCATCTCAGCGCCTCCCGAGTAACGCCTTGAGGTAGGTCTGCACCGCGCGAGCGCTGACAAAACGCGCGGCAGCATCGATGCGACGCTGGCGATGCAGGGCGCGCGGCGCGGACATTTGTGCGCTGATCGCGGCGGCGAGAGCGCCCGGGTCGTCGACCTCGACCAAGGGCGCGACGGCGCCGTCGGCGAGAATTTCCTGCGGGCCATACGGGCAGCGCGTTGCCACTACCGGGGTGCCGGTGGACAAGGCTTCGACCAAGGCGTTGGGGCTGCCCTCGAAACGCGACGACAAGACAAAGCAATCTGCCCGAGCGATCTCGGCGATTGGATCATTGGCGTAACCCGGCAGATCACAACGCTGTGCAACGCCGAGCGCTGTCGCTTGGGCCAGCAGTTCGCCGCGCAGGGCGCCTTCGCCGAAGATGATCAGCCGCGCATCGCCTTGCGGCAGGCGGGCGAAGGCGTCGATCAGGGTGTCGAAACCTTTTTGCTGCGCCAGCCGACCCACGGCGACGATCACCGGGGTGGTTTTGTCCTTGAGCCAGGGATGGCTGGGCGCGGCGGCAGGTTTGTCGCGAAAATCGTTGTCAAGCACCGGGTTGTCGGCGGTGGTCACATCGCGCGGACGGGCGATGGTGGTGTCGACCAGATCTTCGGCAACGCCTTGCGACACGCAGATCACCGGGTTGGGAATCAGCCGGTACAGCCACGGCGCCAGCCAGTAGGCGAGCTTCACCGACAGCGCCGGGTTGACGTGCTTGTCCCGCGAGAAGGCATTGCGCTCGCTGACATGCAGCCGCGCCAAAGTCCCGGACAGCACAGCCGCGGCAATCGCCACGACGTTGACATGGGTGAGGGCGGCCAGTTGCGCGTCGTATTGATTGCTGCGCAAAAAACGCGTCAGCGCCGGCACCGCCGCCGCGCTGCGCGGACTGTCGAGCAGCACTTGCCTGACCCGTGGGTCGAGCGCCGGTTGATTGATGCCGGCACCGGTGAGCATCAGCAACGTGACTTCGTTGCCGGCTTCAACCAAGGCCCCGGCGAGGCGCACCATCATTTTTTCAGCGCCGCCGGCGCCGAGGTCCTGGAGGATGATCAGCAGTTTTTTCATCGGTTCCACACCTGGTAATAAGCCTGAGCGGCGTACTGGCTGGTATAGGGCTGGATCGCTTCGCTGACCGAGCGTCGGGCCGGTGTCGCGGGTTCGCGGCTGGCCAGACTGTCGAGCAGCGCCTCGGCCAGGGCCGGCACATCGTTGACCTTGACCAAGCGCCCGAGGCGTCCGTCGTCGAGCAACTCCCGCGGCCCGCTGCCGCAATCGCTGGAAATCACCGCCGTGCCCAGCGCCAGCGCCTCGACCAGCACCGTCGGCAAACCTTCGTGCAATGAGCTGAGCACCAACCGCTGCGCATGGCGAATCAGCGGATAGGGATTGCGCAGATGCCCGGTGAAATGCACCAGACGTTCGATGCCCAGTCGTTGCGCCTGCGCTTCAAGCTCTGCGCGCAACGGGCCGTCGCCGGCAATCACCAGATAGGGCAGCGTGCGCTGTTGCGCTGCCAGCGCATAGGCTTCGAGCAACAGATCGAAGCCCTTGGTTTCCACCAGTCGGCCGATCCCCAGCCAGTAATGATGGGGCACACCACCGGGCAACGGCGCTTGTGCCGCATGCAACAGTTGCTCGCTGATCACCGCGTTCGGGCAATAACGGATGCGCGGCTGGCCCCACGGCATCAACCCGGCAAGCGACTGGCGCAAACCGTGGGACACCGCGACCACCTTGCCGCTGCCGCACAGATACAGCGCGTACAACAGGCGCAGGCTGGCGCGCCCGGTGTTCTGTTCGGCGCAATCCAGTGCGGCGTGGCGGGTGTAGATGACTTGGCACGGACTGCCCAAGGTGGCGAACCAGGTGCAGAGATTGGCCTGCTCCTTGGCGCCGATCAGATGCGTCACGCCTTCGCGAAGAATCAAGCGGCGCAGCAGCACGATCGATTTCAGCCAGCCAGCGAGGCCGCCGCCACCACCGGCAAGGCTTGGCGCGCCGTCGACGTTGGGCGAGTCGCCGTTCATGACGAAAAAACTCACCCGCCGGCCGTCCGCCAGGAACTGCTCTGCGAGGCGTTGCTGCACGCACTCGACGCCGCCGCCAGTCTGGTAATCCTTGAGCGTGAACAGAATATGCATCGGCACAATCCTCATGGGGCGGTGACATTGATCGCCACTTGCTGGCGCAGAATCAGTTCGGTCAGGCGCAGGGCATTGCTCGGGTAGTCGAGCAGGTAACGCTTGATCGTGTGCGGCTCGCGGTACATGCGGTAGAAGGCGCGCAGGTGCAGGCGGTTGATGGCGTCGGGGTAGTAGCGCTCGCTGGCATTCGCCTCCTGACGAATGAAACCGCCGCAGGTGAACGCCACGCCGCTGAAGCCCCCGCGCAACGCATCGAGGACAAAACGTTCCTGCAGCCCGGCGCCGAGGCCGACCAACAGCAGGTTGGTCCGCTGCCGACGGATGTCAGCCTGCAGCGCCGCGCCTTGCTCGGCGTCGAAGTAACCGTTGTGCGCGCCAACCAGCTGCAGGCGCGGGTACTGCGTGCCGAGCTTTTCCACGAAACGATCAAGCTCCGCCTGCCGCGCGCCCACCACATAGACGCGTTTGCCGCGCTGCTCGGACTCGCGCAACACCGGATCGGCAATCGAGGTGAAATCGAAACTGACCCGCTCCACTGCGCGCCCGGTAATGCGCGACATGAACCCGGACATCAGCATGCCGTCGCAGAAATATGCCAGCGACGGCGGCGGTTGGCGGATGAAACTGCCGATCGAGGCGAAGTTGAGAAAGGAGAACGCCCGGTTCGATTCCAGCAGCGCCGGCGAATAACGATCCAGCAATTCCAGGCGGATCATGACGCGAGATCCTGTGCTTCGGCGGCGCAGGTCGGCCGGCCGACGCTGATGTAGGTGAAGCCGCGCGCGCTGAGGCGTTGCGGATCGAACAGGTTGCGGCCATCGAAGATCAGCGGGTTTTTCAGCTGGCGGGCGAGCAATTCGAAGTCCGGCGCGCGAAACGATTGCCACTCGGTGACGATCACCAGCGCGTCGGCATTTTTCAGCGCCGCCTCTTTGGTCCCGGCCAGGGTCAGGTCGTCGCGCGGGCCGTAAAGCTGCTGCGCCTGCTCCATGGCTTTCGGGTCGAACGCCTGCACGCTGGCGCCAGCACGCCACAAGGCCTCCATCAACACGCGGCTGGGGGCTTCGCGCATGTCGTCGGTGTTGGGCTTGAAACTCAGGCCCCAGAGGGCAAAGGTTTTGCCTTCAAGGGCACCGTTGAAGTGATCGGCAATCTTGTGGAACAGCGTGCTTTTCTGCTCATTGTTGCGCGACTCCACCGCCCTGAGCAGGCGCGCATCGATGTCGACGCCGTGGGCGGCATGGATCAGCGCACGCACATCCTTGGGAAAACACGAACCGCCGTAACCGATGCCGGGATAGATGAACTGGTAGCCGATGCGCGGATCCGAACCGATGCCGTGGCGGACCATTTCAATGTCTGCGCCAAGCTTTTCGGCAAGCCCGGCCATCTCGTTCATGAAGCTGATCTTGGTCGCCAGCATGCAGTTGGCGGCATACTTGGTCAGCTCGGCGCTGCGCACGTCCATGACGATGATCTTTTCGCGGTTGCGATTGAACGGTTCGTACAGCTCGCGCATCACCGCTTCGGCGCGGGGGCTGTCGGTGCCGATGATGATTCGGTCCGGGCGCATGCAGTCGTCGACCGCGCAGCCTTCCTTGAGGAATTCCGGGTTGGACACCACGTCGAAGGTCAGCGCAGCGCGGCCGCTTTCGGCGAGGATGGCGTTGATGCACTCGCGCACCCGATCCGCCGTACCCACGGGCACCGTGGATTTGTCGACGATGATCTGCTCGCCGCGCAGGTGCTCGCCGATGGTACGGGCGACGCTCAGCACATGTTTGAGATCCGCCGAACCGTCCTCGTCCGGTGGGGTACCAACGGCGATCAACAACACGTCGCCGTGCTTTACCGCAGCGGCCAGATCACTGCCGAATTGCAGGCGACCGCTGTGATGGTTTTCCCGCACCAGGCTTTTCAGCCCCGGTTCGTAAATGGGCAGGCTGCCGTCGTTCAAGGCCTGCACCTTGGCCGCGTCGACATCCACACACAGCACGTTGTGGCCGACCTCGGCCAGCGCGGCGCCCTGGACCAGTCCGACATAACCGATACCGAATACACTCACATTCATGGGAAAACCTCATGCGCGGTGGGGTGGGCCAGAGCGCTGGCCGCAGTCAGTAGATGTTTTTCGAGAACAGGGTGAAGGGCGTCTTCAGCAGGATCTTGATGTCCAGCCACAGCGACCATTGATTGATGTAATTGAGGTCCTGGGCGACCCGGCGCTGCATCTTTTCCACGGTCTCGGTTTCGCCGCGGTGCCCGGTGATCTGCGCCAGACCGGTGATGCCAGGCTTGAGCCGATGCCGCGCCATGTAGGCGCGGACCTTGCCGGTGTAATAGATGTTGTGGGTGACTGCGTGCGGGCGCGGCCCGACCAGCGCCATGTGCCCGAACAGCACGTTGAACAGTTGCGGCAGTTCGTCGATGGAGCTGCGCCGCAGAAAGCGTCCCAGCGGCGTGACGCGGTCATCGTCGCGGGTGGCCTGGCGCACTTGCTGATCGTCGTGCACGCGCATCGAGCGAAACTTCCACACGCGAATCACTTCGCCGTCGCAGCCATGGCGGTTCTGCTTGAATAGCACGGGCCCCGGCGACGTCAGCTTGACCGCGATGGCCACCCCGAGCAGCAGCGGGCTGAGCAGCATCAGTGCCATCGCCGCGACGCTGCGTTCGAACAGGTCCTTGCAGAACAGGCTGCCGGGGTGCGAGGTGAGCAGGCTTTCGTTGAGGTAGATCGCCGGCATCCGCTCGATCTCGGAGATCGAATGATTGAGCAACACCATGCTGCCCAGATCCGGAATCCACACCACGTCGACGTTCATGTCGAGCAGGTTGATGTACAACGCTTCGATGGTCGCCGCCTCGGCCATCGGCAGCACGATGTACACCCGCCGCGCCTGCAAGCGGGTGATGATTTCTCGGATGTCTTCGACCTCGCCGAGCAGCGGCAGAATGCTTGGCGCCGGGCCGCTGTCGGCTTTCGCCGCGACGAAACCGAGCAGCAGCGCGCGATCCGGGTCGAGGAGTTTACGTGCCAGCTCATGGGCGGTCGGGCAGGTGCCGATGATCACCGCGCGGCGCTCGTTGCAGATCATCTTGGTGTACATGCGCACGAACAGATGCAGCGGCAGAAACGTCGCCGCCTGAGCAAGAAACCCCACCACCGCCCAGACAATCACCACCTGCCGGGAAAACAACGCGCTGGTCTGGGTGACGAAGGCGATGCTCATCAGCAGCCCGAGCAGAATCAGCCAGCCGGCGAGCAAGCGTCCGAGCCCGACCAGCAGGCCATGACGCTTGTGATAGACCTGGACGAGGCTGTAGACCGGCATCGAGCCGAGCACGGTGAGGATGATCAGCAGCCGGTATTCACTGGGCAAGGCGCCGATTCGCCAGTGCACCAGCACCATTAGCAAAAGGTTGACCAGGGTCATTGCGCACAACCATTGCCCCCAGAAAGTGAGGCCGCGACGCTGTGCCATTTGCGCGGAATATTGCGAGGTCATCGGCACGATCTCCGATTCATCGAACAGGGAAGGGATGGCTGCTGCCGGGCGGCACGGCCCGGAGGATCAGCGCGGGGCGAAGTCGTAGTCGTAGAAGGAACGGGAATGGCCATGGCCGTACTTGCGCGCCTTGCGCAGATCGACCTGATTGAGCACCACGCCGAATACGGGCGCCTGGCTCTGCTGCAACACGGCAATGCTTTTGCGCACCTGGCCGACCGGCGTGCTCTGCGCCTTGACCACGTAGATCACCGCGTCGGAATGCTGCGCCAGCAACAGCGCGTCGCTGACGATTTCCGCTGGCGGCGAATCGATGATGATGTGCCGGTAGCGCGATTTGAGAATCTGCAACAACCGGCCAAGGCGTGGCGAACTGAGCAAATCCTGCGCGGGGGCCACGGCAATGCTCGAACTGCTCGAGGCTTTCAGTCGTGGTGCGTCGAACGGATCCAGCATCGACGGCGCCAGGCAGCCGGCCGGAAGCATGTCGAGATTGCCGACGCTGCGAATGCAGTCTTCCAGCCGCGCGGTGCCGGCCATGAGGTTGGCGAGGCCGGGGCTCTCTGGCGGGAAATCGAAGTTCAGCGACAGCGTCGGCTGCCGCATGTCGGCATCGATCAGCAGCACCCGTTCCAGCGGCGCCAGCGACGAAGCGAGATTGTTGGCGATGGTGCTCTTGCCTTCGCCGGACACCGAGGACGTGACCAGCACCACCTGCGCCGGGCGTTCGTTGTTTTGCAGCATCAGCCAGGTGCGCAGGTTGCGGATGGTTTCGCAGAAGCGCGGGTGATCGTTGTCTTCGAACAGCCGCGCCAATTGTCGACGGCTCTTCTTCATCACCAGCGGCACCACGCTGAGCAGCGGCACATTGAGCAGGCTCTCGACGGTGTCGTCGGTCTTGAAGGTGTTGCTCAGCGTATCGAAGAGGAAGGCGAGGGCGACGCCAACCACCGCAGCGACCAGCGCAACGATCGCGAGAATCAGGTTCTTGCGCGGTTTGCTGGCTTCCAGCGGGGCGATCGCCGGGTCGACGATGCGCGCCTTGGCCGAATCCATGTCCGAGGTGGCGGCGGTTTCCTTGAGACGAGTGACGAAGGTTTCATACAGCGCGCGGGTGCTGTCGACTTCCCGCTGGAATTCGCGCAGCTGGAATTCCTTGCGCGAAATGTCCTGAATCTGCGCCTTGTTGCTGTTGAAGGATTTGCGCAACGCGTCCTCGCTGGCCACCGCCAGTTGATATTGGCGTTCGATGCCGGCGACCACTTGCTGCACCTGCAGGCGCAGGCTGTTGGCCGCCGTGCGTTGTTCGGAACGGGCGGATATCAGTGCCGGGTGCTTGGGCCCGTAGCGGCCCGACAACTCCTCGACTTTGGCCTGGGCCTTGGCCAGGTCGGCCTGGAACTGCTGAATCAGCGGGTTGCTCAGCACCGCCGGCACGCTGGACAAACGGCTGATGTCGCCGTTGCTCAAGGACTGCGCCTGACGGAACTGGCTCTCCGCTTCGGCGCGATCGCGGCGTGCATCGATCATGCGGTTGCCGGTCATTTGCAGTTCGTTGGCACTGATCGTCGCGACACCGTCGACATCGACCAGACCCTGTTCTTCGCGATACCCCTGCAACTTGTTTTCGGCCACGCGCAGGTTGTCGCGCAACTCGACCAGGCGGGTGTTCATCCAGCTGGTGTTGTTTTGCGAAGACTTGAGGCTGGTGTCCTGCTGGCTGTCGATGAAGCCTTGGGCAAGGGCATTGGCCACCGCCGCAGCGAGGGCCGGGTCGGGCAGTTCGACGTCGATTTCCAGCAACTGGCTTTTGCCGACAAACTTGACGCTGGTGTGCAACATCAGGTTCTGCGTGACGTCGTTGAATACCTGTTCTTCCGTCGCTGGCGGCTTCGGTGGCGGCAGCAGATCCAGCCATGGCAGCCATTGGTCGCGGTTGAGATCGGCCAGCCATTGGCGCGGGGTGAACCAGCTCTGCGCCTGCTGGCGCGGATCGGTGATCGGATTCGTAGTCAGGCCGAGTTTGCGCACGGCGCGCTCGGCCAGTTCCCGCGATTGCAGCAGGGCTTGCTGGGTCTGCAGGTAATCGGTGGTGGTGGCGCCTCCGGCTTCAGCGGCTTGCTGAAAACTCATGACGGGCGGCGTCTTGTCCTTGATCAGCAACGTCGCACTGCCGACGTACTGCGGCGTGATGAACGACAGCGCCGCCACGGCCAGCGCGCAACTGAGCAGCACCAGCCAGGCGATGTTCCACTTCGCTGACCAGATCACGCGCCACAGGTGCAGCAGATCAAGGGTGTCCGACTCATCGGCCGCTTGCGTTTGCGAGTGGCTCTGAAGCGGACGTTCGAGGTAGGTGCTTGGGCTGTTGTCCATGATCAGAAAAAGCCTTGTGCAATGGAAATGGTGTCGCCGGGGGCGATGACGGTGGTGCGCGAGATGTTTTCAGTGACCGGCGGGCCGCCGCTGCCGCGCAGGATCGTCACGCGTTTCATTGAGGCGCGTTCGGTCAGGCCGCCACCCAAGGCAATGGCTTTTTCCAGGGTCAGGCCGGGCTGGAAGGGGTAGCTGCCGGGCTTTTGCACTTCGCCATTGATGTAGAACGGGCGGTATTCGATCTGGCTGAGGCTGACTTTCGGATCGACCAGATAGCCTTGCTTGAGGCCGTCGACGATCTTCTGTTCGACCTGATTGGGCGTCAGCCCCTTGGCGACGATTTCGCCGAGAAACGGGTAGGAGAAGGTGCCAGCGTCGTTGAGGCGGATCTTCTTGAAGCTCAGTTCCGGCTCGCCGAACACCGTGATGCGCAATACATCGCCGGCAGCAAGGCGGTAATCGGCGTTGCTGTCCGCCGCCTCGACCGTGGGCACTGTCCAGAGCAGCAACAACAGTAAAATCAGGCGCGAGTGCATGGCCCAACCCTCCTACAGACTGACGTCGAAAGTGATCTGGAAGACGTTGCGGGTGAAGCTTTCGTTGTCGGCATCGGAGTCGTTGTCGCGGTGCCGATAGGCGAGTTCGACGTCCAGCCAGCGGCGCATCTCGTAAATCACGCCGAGTTTGTAATCCTGCAGATCGTCGCTGCGGTCCTGGCCTTCGTAGACGTAATGGCCCATGCCGACTTCGGCAACGCTGGTGATGCGTTCGGTCCAGCCGTGGCGCCAGCCGACCTGGGTGAAGGTGGCTTTCACCGCGTCGGAGCCGTCGTCGCCTTCGGCCATGGCCTGGCGGGCGAGGAAGGTAAACGTCGAGTAGGTGCGCGGTTTCCACGCCAGATCCACTTGCCAGGTCGGGTTGCTCAGATCGTCGGAGCCGCTCTGGTCGAAGTTCTTGCGCTCGTAGCCGACGCGCAATTTGCCGGTGGTTTTTGCGGTCATGTCCCATTCGGCCCCGGCCAGCACCGCATCGGAGCGACTGCTGCGCGGGCTGTTCGATTGCAGGTAGTCGAAGCGCGTGTGGTCGTATTCGAGCAGGCCGCGGGTCTTGCTGCCGAGGCGGTGATACCAGGTGGTGGTAAGGTTGCTGGTGTTGCGTTCCTTGTCATCGTTGATGCCGTCGGCGTTGTCATAGCGCAGTTGGGCGTAGCTGGCGCCGAGGTCGATCTGGTTCAGCGCGCTGCGCGCGCCGAAGGTGTAGACGCCGCCGACGCGCTTGCTTTCGATCTTGTCGTTGATGCCGTCGACGGCGGTCGAGGTGGTGCGCTCGTATTTGCGCGCCTCGGCTTCGAGTTTCAGCCGATGCCGGTCGGTGAACTCCATGATGCTGTCGGCGCGCAGACGCTGGGCGGTGTTCGAAGCGTCCGAGGCGCTGTGATAGATGTAGCGGGTCGGCTCCCAGATCACCCGCGTGGCGCTGTTGCGATCCTCGGCCTTGAGCTCGAAGGCCGGCGCCAGGCGGGTGACCATGGTTGACTCGATGTCATGTTCGACTTCACGAAAGTTGTCGTCGTAGCTTTCCGACAAGGCGAAGGTCGGGGTGAAATCGAAGCCGTAGACATTGATCGCTTGCGGCTCAACGCTCCAGGCAGCTTCGGGTGCGCAGCAGGCGACGACTAAAACCAGGGAACAGCGAGGCTTCAGAGCCATGGATCACGCTCCTGATAGAGGGGGTCGGTGTCAGGGCGAAGCGGATCCGGACTATTGTCGCTGGCGTTCGAGGTAACTCAGCGGAACGCTGACGTGCTGTTGGCGGTTGAGGAAATTGAGCAGGATCATCACGCGCTCATCGCCCTGCATGGACAGGAACACACCCTCGAGCGGGGACAGTGGGCCCTGGACGATCTGCAAAGGTTCGCCAGGCTTGAGCGTCGGCTCGGCGGGAAAACCGATCGACTCCTGGCTGCGTTCACGCAATTGTGCGATCACGTCTTCATCGACCCGGGCCGGCACATGGTTGAATTCGACGATGCGACTGACGCCGCGGGTCGAGCGAATCGGCGCCCAATTATCGTCTCGGCTCAATTGAATGAACACGTAGCCGGGGAACAGCGATTCCAGGGTTCGTTGGCGTTTGCCACGAATACTGCGCTCGCTCATCAGCTGCGGCCGAAAGGTCGAATAGTTCTGTTGCTGCAGATTGAGTTGTGCCCGTTCATCCTGGCGGGGCTTGCACTGCAATAAATACCAGTTAGAACCGTTGCGGCAAACCGTTAGCATGCTGGAGTACTCCATACATAGCGATCGTTTAAGCAAGGCGGCCGATAACGTGGGACGAGCCGTCATGCTTGCTAGTAGGTAGTAGGCTGATCAAGGCAAAGTGCCGAGCCAGATGCATCAATGTTTATTGGCAGAAGAAGTGTTTCAAAAATGAATCAACTTAGGTGGGTTGTTGTTATATCCGTGGCCGTCTTGGCTATAACGATCCGGCGGCTTTTGTTTAGGCAAAGCTACCGCACGGTTCGCAGTTGCGACCTTCAGGATCCAATTACATAAGTAGCCAGAGAGCGGGAAAGTGCGCATCGGCGCGAGCTCATCGGGCAGGGATTAGTTATCGGCCAGTCTTTGCTAGCTGTCAATTAATAACAGTCAAAAAGACTGCCTTTCATCCGCTGATAATGGCCATGTTTCGTAAATCATTGATCTTTATGGTCGAAATCTATTCGTCGGATTTTTTAAACTTTTCCGAGTTATTGAAGTCGTTGCGATTAGATGGCGGCTGTGATAGCAAATTAGTTTCAATCTTACATCTTTCGCTGCGCAAAAAGTGCGGTCATTAAATGCCTTGCGTCGGATGTCGCTGGCTTCAGCAACTTGGCTCGTCTATGAATAGTTGCCGCCAGACTCTTGTGATATGTCCGGCAATGCGCATCCCTTGAAAGTCGAGCTGGTAAATCGGGGTAATCATGAGCGTTCTGGTAACGGGGGCAGCAGGGTTTATCGGTTATCACACGGCCATGCGTTTAAGTCGCGAGGGATTTTCGGTCGTTGGCATCGATAATCTGAATCCTTACTACGACGTCAAACTCAAACAGGCGCGGTTGCACAGATTGCAAACGCTGACCAATTTCACTTTCCAGCGGCTGGACATCGTCGACCCGGCAGCATTGACCGCGCTGTTCGTGGAGGGCCGATTCAAACAGGTCATTCACCTCGCCGCGCAGGCCGGAGTCCGCTACTCCCTCGACAATCCCGACGCCTACGCGCAATCGAATCTGGTCGGCTTTCTCAACGTCCTCGAAGCCTGCCGGCATCATCCGCCGGCCCACTTGATCTACGCCTCCAGCAGCTCGGTCTATGGTGCCAACACCCGGATGCCGTTTCGCGAAGGCGATCAGGTCGATCAGCCGGTTTCGTTGTACGCCGCGACTAAACGCGCCAACGAACTGCTCGCGCACAGCTACTGCCATCTCTACGGATTACAGGCTACCGGCCTGCGTTTCTTTACCGTGTACGGCCCGTGGGGCCGACCGGACATGGCGCTGTTCAAATTCACCGAGGCGATGCTGCAAGGGCGCGCCATCGACATCTACAACCAAGGCGAAATGGCGCGGGATTTCACCTATATCGACGACATCGTCGAAGCGATTTTCCGCTTGCTCGACAAACCTCCCACACTCAGCGGCGAGCGCGGCACCAACCGCTTGTTCAATATCGGCCGGGGTAGTCCGGTGGCGCTGATGAGCTTCGTCGAATGTCTGGAGCAGGCACTGGGCATGAAAGCGCAGCGCCGTTATTTGCCGATGCAGAAGGGCGATGTAGTGAAGACCTGGGCCGACGTGTCGGCGCTGTCACGCTGCATCGACTTCAGCCCGCAGGTGCCGATCGAACAGGGCGTGCAAGCGTTCGTGCAGTGGTATCGGGAGTTCTATCAGGTCTGAGTTCAGTGCAGGGTGACGGCCCTGCGACTTTCCCCGATGCGGATCCGGTCAAGAGCGCGATTCAGCGCATCCAGTGCATCGAGCAGCGCCTTGGCCTCGGCTTCACGCCCGTCGCCCCACAGGCGCTCGGCCATTGTGTTCAAGGCCAGAATCGCACGCTCGATGTCGGCTGCGCTCGCGGTTTTGTCAGGGGCTGGTGGTTTTTTCGGCATTCAGGGTTCCTCGGCGGACGGCAAACCACCATACCGCCAAGGCGCCGAGCAATACAGCCAGAAGTGCCCCCGATCAGCCGCGGATGCTGTCTGATCAGCGATTAGCCCCAATCAACCCCGTCTCGATAAACCGCACCGAACTCTCCAGCGCCTGGTGCCCCTCGGCCAGTATGGCCGCGTAGAAATGCCAGGCGTGAAACATACCAGGCCACACTTCAAGATTGACCCGGACGCGGTTGTCCGCCAGGTGACTGGCCAGACGCATAGCGTCACTGAGCATCAGTTCGTTTTCGCCGATCTGCACAAGAATCGGTGGCAACCCGGTGACGTCGGCGAACACCGGCGAGGCCAGCGGATGGTTGGCCAAGGTGTCGCCGAGAAAGGCTCGCGCGAGGATGTCCAGCACTGGCTTGGAGTTCAGCGGATCAAGGCCTTCACGATTGCTCATGGAGGCTCCGGTGTGTTCGAGGTTGGCCCATGGCGAGATGGACGAACCCACTGCGGGCAAGGGCAAGCCTTTGGATTTTGCCGCGACCATCACGCTGACCACCATCGCGCCACCCGCCGACTCGCCTGCGAAGGCAATCTTGCTGGCGGCGATGTTCTGCTCAAGCAACCACTCGTAGGCGCGCAAAGTGTCATCGATGGGGGCGGGGAATTGATGCTCCGGTGCGAGGCGGTAATCCGGCATGTACACCCGTGCGCCAAGCATTTTTGCGTAGTTGCCGCCAATGCCGTGGTAGCCGTCAGGTCGACCGACGATGTAGGCGCCACCGTGGATGTACATCAGCACCGCGTCGGTCTTGAGCTCATCCGGAGTCACCAGCGTAGCGGGCACGCCGCCCATGTCGACTGTTTCAAACCTCACGCCAGCCGGCGGCTGATTCTGCCCGAGCATTTTTGCGTAGGCATCGCGGATGTCGCTCATCTTTGTGGTGGTATCGGTGCCCTTGAGCACGGGTACCAGATCGCTGAGGCTGTTGGCCCAGGTTTGCACGGCTGCTTTTACTTCAGTGTTCATATGACCTCGATCAGACATTGGTGATGGGTTAACTAATAGAGATGTTATGCTGCTTATTGGGGAATAGGGTTCCCTATAACCGGTGCCAACCCGCCTGAATGCCAAACCCGGAGGCCTCATGGAACTGCATAACCTGAACGACATCGCCGCCTTCGTCGCCTCGGTGGATACCGGAAGTTTTACGGCGGCGGCCAGGCAACTCGGGCTGACTCGCTCGGCCGTCGGTAAATCGATCGTGCGCCTCGAATCGCGTTTGCAGGTCCGCCTGCTCAACCGCACCACCCGCAGCCTGAGTCTGACCGACGATGGTCGGGTGCTGTATGAGCGATGCGTGGGCATCCTGCAGGATCTGGACGAGGTCGAAGAGGCTTTGGCTTTCCGCCGTTCGACGCCCAGCGGCCGCTTGCGCATGAGCCTGCCGGTAGCACTGGGCCGGCTGCACGTTGTGCAGCACATCGAGCGCTGCTTGAGAGACTGGCCGTCGCTCGCCATCGACGCGACGTTTTCCGATCGGCTGGTCGACCTGATCGACGAGGGTTTCGATCTGGCGATTCGCATCGGTCCGCCCAAGGAAGACTCCGGGCTACTCACGCGCACGGTGGCTTACCAGCAAATGATCACCTGTGCCTCGCCCAGATATCTGCATGAGCATCAGGCACCGCAGACACCTGAAGATCTTGCCGGGCATGCGTGCCTGCATTTCGTCAGCGGCGGCGGATTGCTCCCGTGGAATTTTCGCGTCAATGGTCAGCCTGTGCCTGTCATTCATGCCGGACGGCTGCAGATGGACAGCGCCGAAGCCTTGCATCAGGCGACTGCCGCAGGCCTCGGTATCGCGACGTTGCCATCCTATGTGGTCAACGATGACTTGCGCAGTGGCAAGCTCGTGCAGTTGCTCGCAGATTACGCCGAGGCTGCCGAGCCGATCCGGGTGATTTACCCGAGCAAGCGACACCTGTCGCCGAAGATTCGTCTGTTCATCGACAGGCTGGTGGAAGCGTGGTCGCCGGCGCCTTGGGAATGATTGCCGGTCTTTGCAGCCGTTTTGCAAATCCCGATGGTATTGATGACGGCAATGTCCAAACCGCGCGCATTAAAAACGCCCTGAATCATCAGGGCTGAGTTTTGGCTGAGGGGCATAGAGTGACAAGCTAGCGGTCGATCTACTTCGCGCTCGAAGAGCAGGCCAACCGGTATTGCTCGTAGTTCAAACCTTCAACCTTTTCCGGCAGCTTGTATGGCACGGGACAGCTTTTGCCCTGCCACTTGATGGTGATGACACCGTGGTCTTTGGTCACCAGCGCCAGGGCTTTGCCTGTCGGATCGGACAATGCCAATTGTTTGCCTTCGCTATCCAACAGCACGGCGCCGAATGGAATCGCCTGGCCGTTGGCGTCGTACAGCTCGAACTGGACGCGTCTGCCTTTGCTGCCTTCGAATCGCGCGAGAACCACCGAACCACGTCTTGGCACCAGTTGCTGAGTGGCGTTGTCCAGCTCGATCTCGCCGCCCAGGTTGCGGGTGTCCAGCGTTACCCAGTTCACGCGATACGGTTGTGCGTTAGGCAGAACCGCGTAGCCGTTCAGGCCGGTTTTCACGCCTGAATAGCTGCTGACTTCGACGCCCGACATGCCGGGCACTTCCACCAGGCCGAACGTTTCGCCGACGGTCTGGCCCATATTGATGCCGCCTGCATGGGCCACCAGCGATCCGGCTGCACTCAGGTTCTGTGATTCATAGCCATTGCCTCGGCTGTAACCCAAGCTCAGGTCGCCCATCGATGTGCGGGTACTCAGGCTCAGCGAGCCAGAACGATCGCCCTGGACACTGCGCCCGGTCTGCACCGAGTAGTAGGTGTCGCTGTCCTCGGTCAGATAACCGTTGATCCCGGCTTGGGTGCTGGTCCCTGTATTTTGATGGTTGCTGGAAATGTAGGCACGCGGTGCGCGAGGCGTCGAGCCGAGCGGGAAGGAAATCGAAACGCTCAGTTGTGTGTCGTTGTTGGTCTCACCGCGCGCGCCGAATTCCTGGGTTTTGCTCAGGCTGATGTTGTAGTTCAGGTCGCGCCAGTTGTTGTTGTAACCGGCGGAAAAGCTCCGCGAGCCGCCGCGATCCCAATAGCGCTGGTCACTGGCGTTCAAGTACAGCGAGCCGAACTGACGTGCTTCGCCCAAGGTCTGGTTGACCGTAAGATCGGTGCGGGTTTTGGAATTACCCAGGCGTCGGGTTGCGCCGGCGCTGGTGTCCTGCACATGGTCGGTCAGCGTGCGGTAACCCTCGGTCGAATAACGATAGGCGGCGAGGGTGAAGCTGGTATCGGTGCCGGTGAAGGTCTTTGCATAGAGCGCGCGTATGCTGCTGCCCTGGGTGGTTTTGCCAAAGGCCTTGCTGGACGATTGCGTGACGTCCAGGGACATCGCGCCAATCGAGGTATTCTTCGCCGCGCCGACCGAGAGCGCCTTGAAACCATTGCTGGCCTGAAGGCCGGCAATGCCTGTCAGGTTGCTGGTCAAGCCGTAGGCGAACGTGCCGCTGAGGAAGGCTGGCTTGTCATAGCCCTCGCTGTTGTTATTGAATTTGCCGCTCGACAGGCTGTACTTCAACTGTCCCTCACGCACCATCGTCGGCAGGGCGGAGAATGCCTGGCGGGTGACCTTGCGCCGTCCATCCGCTTCAACAATGGTGATCTCCAGATCGCCGTTCGAGCCCGATGGATAGATATCACTGATCTCGAACGGGCCCGGCGGCACGTTGGTGGTGTAGAGAATGTAGTTATCCTGGCGGACCTCGATCGTTGCATTGGTTTCAGCCACGCCACGAATGATCGGCGCATAGCCGCGCTCACTGTCTGCGCGCATGCCCTCATCAGAGGCCACTTTGACGCCTTGATAGCGCACGCTGTCGAACAGATCCGAATCGGAAAAGATTTCCCCCGCACTCAGTTGCCCCTTGATCGCCGTGAGGTCGCGCTGGATGAAGGTGCGGTTGCTGACGAACCGATTGGGCCGGCCGGTGGCGCTGCTCAGGTTGGACTCGTTGCGCAAACGCCAGGCGCCCAGGTTTATGCCATTGCGCAGCCCGAGGTTATTGGATATTTGCGTCGAGTAATCGGTTTTGCTGCGGGTGCTGCTCAACTGATAGTTGATGAAGCCGGCGGCCACACCTTCGTCCCAAAGCTCAGGATCGACATAACCACGCATGCCACGAGCCATCGCCACCTGCGGCACGCTGATATTGAGGCGCAGGCGGTTGGCGTCAAAACTGAGACTGGCTTGCTCGATCATCGCGGGCATGTCGTAGTGATCGGCAGGGTGTTGCTCGTCAACCAGACCTTGCTCACGCAGTTTGCGCATGTCCACACCCAGCTGCTGTAACAGTTCCAGGGTGATGCGCGGTTCGACTTTGCCGTTGACCGGGTTGGCCGCAAAATCAACGTCGCGTCGACCGACCAGCGTGCCGTTGCTGTAAACGTCAACGCGATATTGGCCCGGCAGTACGCTGTTGGCATTCAACAAGGGTTGCAGATCGACCGCTGATGAACCTTCAAGAAACAACGTATTGAAAGCTTCACCCGCTACCGCGGCCGGCGCTTCGGCACCTACGGCAAATCCACAGATGGCCATGTTGATTGCAAAGCACAATGGATGCAGGCAGCCCAACGCCGTTTTGTTTTTCTGACGCGCAACGTGATGCTTAACACAACTTGGAGATGTGTGGTGTTGGGAGGAAAACATGCAATTTGCCTTATCAGTCCGTGTTGCTTCAACCGGAGTCCGGAACTTGTGAATAGCTTGTAAGTTGGCAGGGTAGGGCGGGGAAGTTACTGCGCGGAGGCATCTTTCACGCGCTCGGCATGACTTTCGGTGGCGCTCAGTGGTGCGTCAAATCGTTGTTGTGCGCCGTAATCGTTAATGGCTGAAAAACTCAAGCGCGAAGAACCGGCTGGCAGCTCTTTCAGATTGAACGAACGGACTTCGCCGGGAACGATCATTGTCGAATCAATTACCAGCTCCGCTTTTTTTCCAGCAGCGATTTTCAGATCTGCCAGCGATACGTGGTAATTGCTCTGGTTTTTTACTTGCAGCATCGACTTGCCAGCCTGTGTAACCAACTGCCATGCAAGTTGCTCCGGCGCCTTTGCGGCGTCACCGGCGAGTCCGTCCGGGCGGAAGAAAACCTTGATGCGCTGACGCACCGCCAGTTGCAGCGTATTGACATCGGCAGCACTGGCCTGGGGGATTTCCTGCACGTTCAGCCACACCACTGACTCTTTGTCCGCAGGCATGCCGCGGCCCTCATAAAGTATCCTCAGCAGTTGCTGTTGATTGGGCTCGAGTTTGGCCAGCGGTGGGGTTACCGCGAAAGGTGGCGCGCTGCCAGCGGCGTCGCCGGCATCCAGCCACGATTGCGCCAGAATGGTTTGCCCGCCATTGCGCACGGTGACGTTCGCTTCTTTGTGCGCGCCATCGAAAATGATCCGGGTGGAACTCAAGGAAATGCTGGCGAATGCCGAGTGCGTCATCAACACTCCGGCAAGTCCCAGGCAAAGCGGAAAATAGCGACTTAACATAGTGTTCACCGATTAATTCAGGCTGGGAAGGACAGGGCACAGCGGCCCCGTCCAGGTATTGCGCGCTGCTTATTCGTATTCGAGAACGAACGGCAGAGTGGCGTTACCGGTACCTGCAGTAGCAGCGGTCTTGTCGCCGGTGGTGACGTAAGCAGCTGCGAACGACAGGGTGCCGTCGCCGCCAGTGGTGCCGTCGCCAGTCAGGCTGGTCTGCACTTTGGCGGTGGCTTCGGAGCTCAGATCGATCAACTGGCCATTGCTGTCCAGCAGCGCGATACCTACGCCTTTGGCCGCATCGGTACCTTGCAGCTTGAGAACTTTCTTGCCATCAACCAGGCCCGAACCGCCGTTTACGGTTGGTTTGAACAGCATCGAAACCTTGGTACCGGCGTTGCAGTTCACTTTCAGGTTGAAATCGTTGGCAGCCACACGACCGGCGCCCGGGGCAGAATCGGTGCCCATGTCTTTGATCGAAACGCTGCCCATGTCCACGGCAATCATCTTGTCGCTGCCCGAAGCGCCATCTACCGAGCAAGCGTCGTTATTGATAACGCCGGTGAAGCTGATTTGACCGCTGCCGCCCTTGACAGCTTTGGCGGCTTCTTCCGCAGCTTGTGCGCCGGTAGAGGCAGCCAGTACGGAAAGAGTGAGTAGTGCGAAAGCGAACTTTTTCATGTTTATATCCGAAGTTATTGTGAAAGTGCTGCATTGAAATGCCAGGCCATCTTAGGTCTGTGTTAGTTGTAGGTCTTTGAGATTTGTCTTAAAGCGCGACAAGTGCGAGCAAGTCAGCACTATCCCAAGTGCGCAGCTATATTTGCGGTCAATGGTGTGGCGAACTAAATAAGACAATTCTCAAAGTCGTGCAGTTTGTGTCTGGTTAGTATTTGCGAGTGCAGAAATTCTCAGTCAATGCAAAGTTTGTGAGCGGGCGTCCTGCTTGAAAGATGATTCAGACTTTCCACTATTAATGGCTGATAGAAAGAGGTTCCGGGTTTGTGAACACGCTTCGTTTATTGGTATTGGAAGATCACGCCTTCCAGCGCACGGCGGCGGTCAGTGCGCTTAATAGCCTGGGTTACAAAAATATCTTTCAGGCGGCTGACGGCAAGGATGCGCTGGCCGTGATTTCCCAGGCAGGGGGCGTGGACGTTGCGTTGTGTGACCTGAGCATGGCCGGGATGGATGGTTTGACGTTTTTGCGCCTGGCGAGAGAGGCCGGATTGATTCGCGCAGTGATCATCTGCAGTTCACTGCCTGAAGACCTGTTGCGCACGGTTGACCGGATCGTCACGTTGCAGGGCCTGGAATTGCTCGGCAGTGTCGGCAAGCCGTTGATGGTCGATGTGCTGGCGCCGTTGTTGGCTCGCTACCGGCCGCACACTCAGGTCGATGCCAAAGTGGCGGAAAGTCAGCTCGATCAGCCTTCGGAGAGCGAAGTGCTTGAAGCCATTCGCCGGCAGGAATTTCGCGCGTACTTCCAGCCCAAGTTTCATCTGCGCAGTGGTGAGGTGGATGGCGCCGAAGTGCTGGTGCGCTGGCAGAGCCCCAGTCGCGGATTGCTTTCGCCGGGTATGTTCTTGCCAACGATCGAGCGTTGCGGGCTGCTCGACGAAATGTTTTTCAGCCTGCTTACGCAAGGGCTGAGTCTGCAGCGTTTCGTGCAGTCCCACGGCAAACCGTTCAAGCTGGCATTCAATCTCGACGTCACGCAGATGGCCAACCCGAACCTCGTCGACCGGATCAAGGCGCTGCTGCGCATCCACGGAGCGTCGCCAGCCGGGCTAATATTCGAGCTGACGGAAACCGGTCTGCTGCAGATGCCCGAGATCAGCATGGAAAACATGGTGCGCCTGCGCATGCTGGGTTTCAGCCTGGCGATCGATGATTTCGGTGTCGGCTATTCTTCGCTGGAGCGCCTGTGTCAGATGCCGTTCAACGAAATCAAACTCGACGCCGGTTTCGTGCAGAATTTCCAGCAGGCTCGCTACAGCGCGGTCATCCACGGTGCGCTGGCCCTGGCGCGCGAGCTGGACATGCGGGTGGTGGCAGAAGGCATCGAAACCGCCGATCAGGTTCACCACCTGGCGCGGCTGGGTTGTCAGTGGGGGCAGGGTTTCTTTTATGCTCGACCCATGAACTGGGCCCATCTGGTCGATTGGCGCTTCGAGGGGCAAAAGTCGTCCTGGCGCCGCGCCATAGGCACGTCTGATCGCTGATGCGAGCGGGCAGCCTGACTTTTGGGACAAAGCCCTATTTCGTCGCGCCTGCAAAACACTCATGATGTGCCGAGAAATCAATCAGATGCACCTGAAAGCTTCGGTAATGCCCGGGATTTGCTGCGGTTGCCAAGTGCTGATGGTTCTCCAACCCTCCTCATCATGGAGCTATTCATGCATTGGTCAGTCGTGAATCCGTTACGCGTTGCCATCCTTGATGATCACTCGCTCATACGTCTGGCGATGAAATCGCGGCTGACGCGCGAAGCCGAGTTCAGTGTCGTGGGTGTCTATGGGAGCAGCGCGCAGTTGCTCGCCGGGTTGCGCGAGATCGAAATCGACCTGCTGATACTCGACTACAAGCTGCACGATGGGGAGCTGGACGGGCTTAATCTGATCCGTCTGCTGCGCAAGCAATATCCGGGCATGCGCATTCTCGTCTCATCTTCCGAAGAACGCCCGGCGGTGGTGAACATGGCGATCGGGGCGGGCGTCAGCGGATTCTTCGGCAAGTCGCAGTCGGTCGATGACCTGATCACCGCCATCCGCAGTGCTGCGTCCGGGCAGTTGTACCTGTCGCCGGAAATGGCCTTCGAGCTCGATGTGCTGCCTGCGTCGGTCGATGAACCTGCCGGTGCCAATGACGACGGCGCGGCGCACAGCGACGATTTCCTCAGCAATCCTCTGCTGTCACCGAAAGAGAAAGAAGTCTTGCGCTGCTGCCTGGAGGGAATGGGAGTGACGCAGATCGCTTTGAAGTTCTCGCGCAGTCGCAAAACCATCAGCGGGCAAAAACAGGCCGCTTTCAAAAAGCTTGGCATTCGTGGTGATGCAGAGCTGTTCAAGTTGCAGCACAGCCTGACGGCGGACAACCAGGGATAACTCGCTTATGTTTCATCTGTTGCGCGGTGTTTTGCTAGCCAGTGTGCTTTTCGTGTTCGGTAGCGGGTTGTTGTGGGCAGCAGAGCCGCGCACTCTGCAGGTGTTCGGTCGATCGGACTGCAAGGAGCTGCAGCTCGATCTGGCCAATGAAGACTGGAGTTGGCTGCGGCAGAAGCGCAGTCTGGTGCTGGGCTCGGCGCTTCCGGATTTCCCGCCCTATGTCATGACCGCCAGCGGTACACGTTACGAGGGGATTGCCGCCGACATCGCCTGCATTATCGGCCAGGCCTTGCACGTCGAAGTTACCGTCAAGGCTTATCCCGACCGTCGCGATGCCATGGCGGCGCTCGAGCGTGGCGACATCGACATGTTGGGCAGCTCCAACAGTTTCGAGTTGATCGATGGCCTCGTCACGCTCAGCAAACCTTATGTCGAAGACGTGCCGGCGATGTTCATGCGCGGCGATGATCGGCGACCGATGCCGGCCAATCTGGCCGGTTTGCGTATTGCGGTTGCCGACGATTACCTGCCTTCCAGTCAATTGCACGGGTTGTATCCCAACGCCGAGTTCGTGCTTTTTCCATCGAACGAGCTCGCACTGGCTGCGCTGGCCTTTGGCAAAGTCGATCTGTTCCTGGGCGACACGGTGTCCAGCAATTATCTGATCAACCTCAACTACTTCAACTATGTGCGTCTGCACTCTTTCGTCAAAACCCAAACCAGCGGTTTCAGCTTTGCCTTGCGCCGAGGTAATGATCAACTGCTACGTCTGATCGACTCGGTCATCGAGTCGATGGGTGAGGGGAAGATAGGCGAGATCACCAAGCGCTGGTCCGGCGGCGGCGGGGCGCTGACACCCAAACGTATTGACCTGACACCCGGCGAGGCACGCTGGCTTGAGCTGCACCCGGTGGCGCGTTTCGTGATCAATGACGATCAGGCACCCTTTGCGTTCTTTGATGGCGATGGCAATTTTGGCGGGATTGGCGCTGATCTGTTGGAGCTGATTCAGCGCCGCACCGGTTTGCAGATCGATGTAGAACGCACTGACAGTTTTTCCAGCCTGAGCACGCGTCTGCTTGACGGCAGCGCCGATATCTCGCTGCTGACGCCAACCGTCTCGCGTGAAGTCGGCATGCGTTTCACTCATCCGTTTCTCGCCAGTCCCTTCGTGATCGTCACTACCAAGGATGCAGGCGCGCCTTCAAGCCTGCAGGAACTGCGCGGCAAGCGCGTCGCGGTTCCAGAAAGCTCGGCGGAGCGCGAGCTGCTCAAGGATTATCCCGACATCGAGATCGTCGACAACGAAACAGTGCTGGGCGCGCTGGCTGACGTGAAAGACGGGCGGGCAGACGCGATGATTACCACGTTGCACAGTGCGCGTTATTACATCGCTCACATTTACAGCGACAGTTTGCGCATCTCCAACATCGTCGGCATGAACAAAGGGTTCCTCGCCTTTGCCGCCCGGCGCGCCGATACCGAACTGGTCAGCATTCTGAACAAGGCGCTGCTGAGCATTCCGCCAGACGAGCTGGACGTGATCCTCAACCGTTGGCGTCCCATCGCAGCGTTCTCGGGACTGTCGTGGCGCGACTACAAGGCGTTGATCTACCAGATCAGCGCTGGCGCCTTCCTGATTATCCTGGGATCGCTGGCGTGGAATTTCTATATCCGCCGGCAGATCCGCGAACGCAGTCGTGCAGAGCGTTTGCTTGGCGATCAGCTGAAGTTCATGGGGGCGCTGATCAACGGCACGCCGCATCCCATTTACGTTCGTGATCGGGAAGGTCGACTTGTCACCTGCAATAACAACTATCTGCAAACCTTTGGCCTGATAGAAAAGGATGTGATCGGCAAGACCGTGCTCGAAAGCGGCAAGCGCAATCGCCAGGAGGCGTTGCAATTTCACGACGACTACCTGCGCGTCATCGAGCAGGACGAACCTTACGAGGTGGATCGCACGCTGCATGTCGGTGATACGCGGCTGATCATTTATCACTGGATCCAGCCTTATCACGACACCGCGGGTGAGGTCAGGGGCGTGATCTGCGGCTGGATCGACATCAGCGAACGCCGTGAACTGATCGAGGAATTGCGTGCGGCGAAAGAGCTGGCTGACGAGTCGAGCCGCGCCAAAACCACGTTCCTGGCGACCATGAGCCACGAGATCCGTACGCCAATGAGTGCCGTGATCGGCATGCTCGAACTCACCCTCAAGCGTGCCGAGCAGGGCCACTTCGATCGACCGGCGATTGAAGTGGCCTACGATTCGGCAAAAGGCCTGCTGGAACTGATCGGCGATATTCTCGATGTGGTTCGCATCGAGTCCGGCCATGTCAGCCTTTCGCCGAAACGTGCCAACCTGCGCGAATTGGTCGAATCCGTGGCGCGGGTGTTCGACGGGTTGGCCAGGCAAAAGAGCCTGGTATTGAAGCTCGATATTGATGCCAATGTCGGCTGTGACGTATTGGTTGATCCGATGCGCTTCCAGCAGGTGCTCTCAAACCTCGTGGGTAACGCGATCAAGTTTACCGACACCGGTCATGTCAGCGTCTCGATTCGCGGCCAACGCCTCGCTGACGAGCGTTTGCAGGTCGACCTCAAAGTCGAGGACACCGGCATCGGCATTTCCAGCGCCGATCTGCAGAACCTGTTCCAGCCGTTTTCGCAAGCCAATCACGGCCCCTCGAACAGGGGCGGCACCGGTCTGGGGCTGGCCATCTCACGTTCGTTGTGCGAATTGATGGGCGGGCGGCTGAATATCACCAGTACGTTGGGCAAAGGCACCTGCCTGGAAGTGTCGCTGTTCTTCAACATTCTCAGCCCGCTCGGCGGCAAGGTGCTGCCTGTTTCGGTTATTCAGGACAAACCGGTCCCGACACTCAGGATCCTCGTAGTCGATGACCAGAGCGCCAACCGCTTGCTACTCACGCAGCAGCTGAGTTTCCTTGGCCAGGCGGTGCGTGATGCTGCCGATGGTGCCCAGGCCTTGGCATTGTGGCGCTCGGAGCCGTTCGACATTGTGATCACCGACTGCAACATGCCGGTCATGAACGGCTATGAGCTGGCCCGCACCATTCGCCAGGATGAGCGCGACAGTGGTGGCGCACCGTGCATTGTGCTGGGCTTTACAGCCAACGCGCAGCCGGAAGAAAAAGTGAAATGCCGAGAGGCGGGCATGGATGATTGTCTGTTCAAACCGATCAGCCTCAGCACCTTGTCGACCATGCTTGCCGGCTGGGAAAAAAATCTTGAACCCGAGCCGGTTGAAAGTCCGCCTGCGGCGACTGTCAAGGAGCTGGGTTCGATCCGCGAGCGTCTTGACGAGCTCACCGGCGGCGACCTCGACATGATGAAAGAATTACTGCGCGAGGCACTGTCGAGTTGCGAAAAGGATCTGGAGGAGTTGCATTCGCTGATTCCCGAAAGCGATCCCGGGCTGTTGGCTGACCTGGCGCACAGAATCAAGGGCGCGGCGCGCATTGTGGCCGAACATCAGGTCATCGAGGCGTGTAACGAGCTTGAGGCCGAGTGCGAAGCGCCGGTCATCGATCCATTGGATATCAATCGCAGCGCGCTGAAGCTGGAGCACGCACAGGCTGATCTGATCAAGAAAATCAAACGGGTCGAGCTGTAACCGTATCGAGGCAGGGCCATGCTGACTGGCCTTGCATGGAAGCGGACGTTAAAGATCATTTTGCAACGGGCGATACCTTGGTTAATAACCATGGAGTTTCGCGATGATCATTCGACGTCCTTTATTGATTGCCTGTCTTTGCCTGCTCGGTGTCGACACCGTCACCGCGGCCCAGTCTGCTCCCGTCAGCGGGGTGATTCGCTTCAGCGGACAGATTGTCGAGACGAGTTGCATGGCGAGTGGCAGCAGCCATTTTTCTGTCGAGCTGCTTGACTGCCCGCAGGCAAGCACCGGGCAGATCTTCACGGTGAAAAACGTCAGTGCGGCAGGGCGGGGTGAGCCGCGCCAGCAAGTGTTCGTGAAAATGATTGCCGATACCCATGAACAGGAAAAATACTACGACCAGCGTCTGCTACTGACAGACAACAAGGGCCACCAGATAACGACCGGTAATTACGTCGTGACGATGACGCTGCCTTGATGGCTTGGAAAGAATGAATCTGCGCCCCTTGTTTCAAGGTTACTGACAAAAAGGGGCGTCACTAATGAGAATTGTCTGGTTCGTGCAGAACCGTCCCGCGCTTCAGGCTCGCCGCCGCTCTCCCGCGTCACAGAATCCCTCCTTCAACACCACTTGAACCAGGCCGCGCCAACGTTAGCGTGGGCTGTCATCAAGGTGTGGGTTACGTTAAGCGATCCCCCTCGCTATTTTTGAGACAAGTCTCATATCAGACAGATTGGCCCTTGGTTATTTTCTTGAAAGGAAGAATGGAGCTGCCAAAGGTGTCCGATGTTTCTTGAAAATAACCGAAGTCGATCCTTGCGGATCCTGATCGCCGACAGCGACGTGCGCAGAGGCCAGTCGATCGAACAGCAGTTCAACAAGCTGGGCTGTCTCAGCGTGTTGAACGTGTGTACTTATCGCGACCTGAGAATACTGACGTATTACTGCCCCCAACGGTTGAGCCTGGTCGTCGTCAATGCTGAGCTGCTCAGCGAGATGGCGATGGATCCGCTGGATTTTTTCGGGGAAAACCCGCTGATTCGTCATCTGCTGATTTTCAACCCCAGTGATGATCATCAGTGGTCGAAGACCTTCTTCAATCCGCATCCGCAACGCTGGATGCGCCTGGTCTCGAAAATCAATCTGCCGCGCCTGGCGGACTTTCTGATGCTGGCCGATCCGGCGCTCAAGGAACTTGCGGAGCCGGCCTCGCCCGACTCCACGCTATCTTCGTGCGCGAACCGCTAGCTGCTGCACCTTCCCGCGATGATCCATGTACGCGCTGCGGCGCTATTGCCCAGCGCCTGCTGCGCTGCCCACTCGTTTGCCCCATTGTCTTGAATACACTCTAAGGTAAGGCATCATGCTGCTTCGTAAACTCAATCTCGCGCCGCGTTCGGCGCTGTGTTTCGGCTTGTTCTGTCTCATGATTATCGCGATCGGACTGATCGCCCTGCAGCAAGTCGACTTGCTCAACAAGGCAGAAACGTACGTTGAGACCACGATCGTGCCGAGCATCAAACTGCTCGGCCAACTGGATCGTGAGTTCATCGAAATCAAGGGTAATAACGCCCGCTTGCGCAATCCCATCGAAACCCCCGAGCGCAAGGCGCAGGCGCTGATGGACATTCAGCAGTCCCGTCAGCTGATCAAGAAACATCAGCGAGCGCTCATTGATCTGCTGGCCACCGACGCTGGGCGCGAGGCGTTCGAGGAGTTTGCCAAAGCGCAAAAGGTCAATGATCTTGCGCAGGACCAGTACCTCGAAACAGTGGCGAGCGGGCAGCTCGAGGCGGCCATCGCGCTGTCCAAGAATCAGATGCGTGTTGCCTCGGACGGCGTACAGGTCGCGCTCAAGAAGCTGATCGCGCTCAACGAGATCCAAGCCTATGAGGCGGGCAAGCAGGCCGACAATGTCTACGAACACACGCTGTTGATCGTCAGTGTGTTCATCATCATTGCCATCGGTGCTTCGTTGGCCCTGGCCGTGTTGTATACCCGCAGCCTGACGGTGCCGATTGCAGGCTCGCTGAGGGTGGCGGAATGCATCGCCGCCAATGATCTGAGCGAAACCATTGCGCTCGATGGATCCGATGAGGCGGCGCAGATGCTGTCGTCGCTGGCGGCGATGCAGGCCAGTCTGCGCGATGCGCTGATCATGATCCGCGATTCGTCCACCCAACTGGCTGAAACCTCGGAGGTCATGCACGGCGTTACGGAAGATATCTCGCGTATCACTCAGCGTCAGAGCCATGAAATCGAAATGGCCGCCACCGCCGTGACTGAAATGAGCGCAGCGGTGGAGCAGGTGGCGGACAACGCCGCATCGACCTCGCAGTTGACCTCGGAATCAAGTGCGGCAGCCATTGCCGGTCGAAGCCGGGTCAGCGACACGGTAGCCGCCATCAATCTGATGGTGTCCAGCGTGCATAGCACTTCTGCTGAAGTCCAGGCGCTTTCTACCATGGCGAGTGATATCAGCAGCGTGCTGGACGTTATCCGAGAGGTTGCCGAACAAACCAACCTGCTCGCCTTGAACGCGGCCATCGAAGCGGCGCGGGCGGGGGAGGCGGGCCGCGGTTTTGCCGTGGTTGCCGATGAGGTGAGAGGCCTGGCGCAGCGTACTCAGAAATCGACCGAGGACATCGAGTCCATGGTCAGCTCCATTCAGTCGGGCACCAGCCGCGCAGTTACGTCCATGAGCCACACCCGCGCTCAGGCTGAGAGAACGCTCGAAATGGCCAATATCGCCGGAGAAGTGCTGACCGATATCACTGGCTCGCTGAATCTCATCAACGAACGAAACCTGCTGATGGCGACCGCTGCCGAAGAGCAGGCTCAGGTTGCGCGTGAAGTCGACCGCAGCCTGATCAGCATTCGTGACCTGTCCTGTGAAACCGCAGAAGGATCAAAACAGACGGCTGTTGCATCGGCGGAGCTCTCGCAGTTAGCGGCGTCGCTGAACAAATTGACCAAGGAATTCAAGCTCTGACTGTGAGGGTAAAGCCCTGGTTGCCAGGGCTTTTTAATCAGTGCTTGATCGGTGAAGTGAGGTCTTGCGCATCCGGTTCATCATTTTGAGCTGGCGATGCGGTTTGTGCTGTCAGTTGTTCAATGCAGGTGGCGAGTTGTTTTTCATAGCTTTCGAGCACCGCTTCGGCTTCAGCCTCGCGCTCATCGCGCAAGCGGAAGAAGTCGTCGCGACTGAGTTGGTCCGCTACGAGTCGGATATTTTGCTCGATGATCGCGCAGAGTGAGTCTTCATCCTCTAACGCCGCGCTGATTTGTGCTGCGCGTTGAGTGTTTTCGAGTTCGGTCTTTGCCGCCTCGGCGGCCTTCGCCTGTTCCTTCGCGGTAAGCAGGTCGGTTTCCAGGGCCTGCTTTTGTTTCGTCAGACGCTTGAGTTCAGCGGTCATTGACTGGATGGTATCGGAGCGTTGTGTGAGCTGGATCTCCTGCTGTTGCACCACGGCCTTCAGTGGAAACAGATTGTTGAGCTCATAACCGGCGACGACAGTCATGGCGATCAGCGCCAGTGCAAGAATCGTCAGGCAGTAGAGGGCGGCGTTGCTGTGGGGTTTTGCGCTATTGAGGGTATCGAGGGCTCTCACGGAATCGGTTCTCCTATCAAGAACAGTCAGTGTAATGGCCGAGTGTCACTGTGCCTTTAAGACGAGTCTTAAATTGGGCTTTAGTTATTTGCGCTGCGAAAGTGTGATACTAAACAGCGTTTCTGTTTGTAGACTTTTCAGGTTTGGCAGGGTGGTTATTAATCTATGAGAATTGTCTTGTTATTGAATAAATAAATTTTTGCTCAAGTGTTCTTTTTTTATTATCTTCTCGTTCCGGTCGTGGTGATATTCCTGCCAATTAAATAGGTGTGGCTACGTCAGCCATTCAGTTGTTTGCACGCTAGGTAGAGTCAGAGAGAGTGTTATGAAGTTATGCCGTGTATTAATTGTCGGGCTCTTGTATATGTTGTCGTCAAACGCAATGGCGGCGATCTGCGAATTTTATCCGGACAATTCCATGGGCAATATGCAGGTTATCCTGCCGGCCACTCTCTCGGTACCACGTGACGCGCCGAATGGCACGGTTATTTATGAAAGCCCTATCGTGACGCTGGGTCCCATTCCCAGTTCTTTCAGGTGCTCCGCAGTGCACAATGAAGGTGTACGCAATAATGTCGGCATTACTCAGCCGGGCGTGGAGATTTTTCCTATCGGGAATACCGGAATCGGCTGGCAATGGGTCCGACCGCCATCGGGGAAAGCGTGGAAGGGCTTTCCAGGAACTACCGACACTGCTGGCGGTTGGGGTTGGAATGGTTCTGAGCACATCTTGCGTTTTGTAAAGACGGGCACTATTTCCGGCAGTGCGACGATACCTTCAGGCCAACTGGGGACATTTGTCGCTGCTGAAATTGAGCCTTTGGCAATGAATACCAGCGGCACACGAATCGTCTCGCAGTCTTGTGAAACACCTGATGTGAAAGTGGATATGGGTAGCTACACCATGAGCGATTTTTTGCAGAACGGTGACTATGCCAAGGAGAAATACTTCTTTCTTGATATGAAAAACTGTCCTCCTGGAATCAATAACTTCAGGTTCTCCTTTTCGCCCACTGCGGGCAGCCCTGCATGGAGTGCTGATACCGGCGTGGTAAACCTCAACAGTAACTCGACTGCCAAAGGGCTGGCGTTGCAAATGCGCTTCAGTGACAGAAAGATACTCAAACTGAACCAGAATTACATAATGAAAGCGCCAACATCGAGCGGCGGTAATGCATCCGTTTCCTTGCAAGCTCGTTTCGTGCGCATTGAACCTTCCAATGCGCAAATGAGAGCGGGCGATGCCAATGCCGAAATTGCCTTTGTGGTCGAGTATCTATGAGCCCAACAGCTTCTTCACCTCACCCACAATCACCGCAATATCAAAAGGCTTGGGCACCACGACATCAAAAAGATCCGAGCGCTGCATGCCGATATGCGCCTGCGCGCCACTCATCAGGATGATCGGCAGATGTTTGACGGAGGGCTGGGCACGCACGGCTTCGGCGAATTCGAGGCCGTCCATGACCGGCATCATGAAGTCCGTGATGACCAGGGCTGGACGTTCTCTTTCCAGCACTTCGAGAGCCTTCTTGCCATTGCTCGCGGTCACGGTCATGAAGCCCTCATCCTCGAGCGCAAAGCCTAGAATGTCAGCAATCAGATACTCGTCGTCGACTACCAGGATGGTGGTCATGTCATTTCAACCCGCTTGAAGACTTACGAAATCGAACCAGGCAATGACTCAGCTGCGACTGAAGGTTCATTTTTCAAAGCCTTTTCCAGGAACACATCTTGATCACGGATAACCACCTCGAACCGCGACGGGTTGTAGGAGCTATCACGTATCTTGAGAATGGAAAGCGTCCTGTGAAGTTCAGCGTGATTTTCAAAGAACCGCATGAGCATCAGGTTGTCGACAATACTGGACAGGTCAGAGGTCGGTGCGCTGACTTCGGAACCGAACAAATCGCGCATTTCCCAGGAGGCGAACACCGTGACGCCTCTGGATCGCAGCTCGTTCATCAGTGCACTGAAAAAGTCGGTGATGCGTTCCGGGGTGGTAGAAACCCGCGTCATGCCGCTGAGGCTATCGATAAACAGGCGCTTGATGCCTTTTTCATCGACCAGGCTCAGCAGGCGTGCGCCGAGGCCGTCCAGCAAGCCTTCGGTGGTCGGCTGCCAGGCAATGCTCAGCGCACCGCTGTGTTCCATTTGTTCAATATCGATGCCCAGCGAACGGCCTTTGAGCCGCAGCCGCTGCGGGCTTTCATAGAAACCGAAATGCAGGCCCGGCGCTTCCGGCGTCGACTGCGCGATGAACTTCAGACCCAGGGTGGTCTTGCCGATCCCCGAAGGACCCATGACCAGCGTCACGCTGGAGCTGTGCAAGCCGCCTCCGAGGATGTCGTCCATCGAGGCAATGCCGCTTGGGATGCGCGTCATGTCCGCGCTGTCCGGGGCGGACGGGCGTTTGTACAGCGTTTCCAGGCGAGGGTAGATCACCAGGCCGTTATCGGTGATTTCACATTCGTGGACACCGGTCAACGCGCCGCTGCCGCGGGTCTTGCGCAAATGAATGCGGCGCACCGAGCGGGTACCGAACAGCTCTTCGCCCATTTCGATGACGCCGTCGACCATGGTGTGCTCGGGGCTGCCGTCGTCCAGGCGCGAGCTGGTGAGAAACAGCACGGTGCAACCGGCAAACGCCGCATGGCCTTGCAGTTCGGAGATGAATTTTTTCGTGTCGATCGGCGAATCGGCTTTGGACCGTGCATTGAGCAGGCCGTCAACGACCATGACGGTCGCCTTCTGCCGGGTGATTTCGCGGCGAAGCAGCTTCACCACCTCATCGAGGCCTTCGTTTTCCAGCGTGTCGAATGCGCTGACAAACTGTATTTCGGCGCCAACACGCGAGGCGTCGAAGAAGCTCATGGTCGACAGGAACTGAAACAGCCGGTCGTGGGATTCGGCCAGCAACGTGGCGACCAGAACACGACCGCCGTTGCGGGCATGATGAAACCCGAGCTGATTGGCAAGGATGGTCTTGCCGGAACCCGGGCGCCCTTGAATGATGTACGAAGCACCCGCGACAAGGCCTCCCTGAAGCAGCGCGTCGAGTCCTTCGATCCCGCTTTGAAGGCGTTTTAGCTTTTCCACAATGCGACCCTGATCTGAATAAACAGGCTTGTTCAGCCGAATGGTTTAAATGCTAACGCCATTTCCGGTTGAGGGCCATTAAGGTTGAGGGAAAGTAGCGTTTTTGCAACGTGAGCCTGACGAGCGACTGCTCGCGATCAGGGAGTAGGGACACCGGCGGCACGGGAAGATTCGCTTTTCCGATCCCGGAAACGACTAAGCCCCGAATAACCGGGGCTTTGTCGTTCCAAGTGCTCGTTTGGGCCAAGCCTAATAGACCTGAGGCACGATGAGTTCCGGGGGTGTGGGAATGCGCGAATAGTCTTCCTGCCTGACGCGTTGCGGCAGTTCGATTACCGGCATTTCCACCTCTTCGTACGGCATCTGCCCGAGCAGGTGATGGATGCAGTTGAGCCGGGCTTTCTTTTTATCGTCAGCTTGTACCACCCACCACGGTGCTTCGGCGATGTGCGTGCGTTCAAGCATGATTTCCTTGGCCTTGGTATAGGCTTCCCAACGCCTGCGGGACTCCAGATCCATGGGGCTGAGTTTCCACTGCTTGAGCGGGTCATGGATACGGCTGAGAAAACGCAGGTGCTGTTCCTGGTCGGATATGGAGAACCAGTATTTGATCAGCTGGATGCCGGAGCGGGCGAGCATGCGTTCGAATTCCGGTACCGTACGAAAGAATTCCTCGTACTGGTATTCATTGCAGAACCCCATCACTTGTTCCACACCCGCGCGGTTGTACCAGCTACGGTCGAACAACACGATTTCACCCGCCGCCGGCAGGTGCGAGACGTAGCGCTGGAAGTACCACTGAGTGCGTTCGCGGTCGTTGGGGGCGGGTAGGGCGGCGACCCTGCAGACCCTGGGATTCAGGCGTTGGGTGATGCGTTTGATGACACCGCCTTTACCAGCGGCGTCCCGTCCCTCGAACAGGATCACGACTTTGTGGCCCGTCTTGACCACCCAGCTCTGCAGCTTTACCAGTTCGCCTTGCAGGCGGAACAGTTCGCTGAAGTAAGTCCTTCGCGCATCCTTCTCGGAACCCTGCTGCACATGCTCATCGAACAATGCGTTGAGGTCATGGCCGTCTTCGGATAATTCAAGTTCCAGCTCTTCGTCACTGTGATCAAGCAGCTCACGGTGGATGCGCTGTATTAGCGTGTCGTCTGTGGGGAACATGGCAGGGGCTCGCGGCTGAGGATGGCAAAGTGTTAGGCACATTTTGTTACGAACCCATTACATCCATGTGCGCCGCTGCGGTGAGGGCAGGAGGGTACCGTTTGCCACCTCGCTTTCATGAAAACGTCACAAAACTGCTGCAGAGTTCGGGAGCCCGTAATCACTAGGTGTCATTTAATGAAACGTTCGATGAAGTCTGCTGCACTCGCCATTGCGGTATCTCTTTGTGCCACCTCGGCCTCCTTTGCAGCAGAAAATGTTCGCCTGACGGGGTCAGGAGCTAGTTTCCCGGCACCGATCTACCTGACCTGGTTCAAGGATTTCAGCAAGAAATCCGATGGCGTCACTGTGGATTACCAATCCAAGGGCAGCGGCGCGGGCGTACAGGATTTCTTGAACAAAACCGTAGATTTCGCTGCCAGTGACTCGGCAATGAAAGACGAAGATATCGCTAAGGTCGCCGAAGGCGTGCAGTTGCTGCCGATGACTGCCGGGGAAATCGTGCTGGCCTACAACCTGCCGGGCAATCCCAAGGGTCTGAAGCTGCCACGCGAGGTGTATTCCAACATTTTCCTGGGCAAGATCACGCGCTGGAACGATCCGCAGATCGTCGCTGCCAACCCGGACCTGAAACTGTCCGATACGCCGATCACGGTTGTCGTGCGTGCAGATTCCAGCGGTACGACCGCGGTATTCACCAAGCACCTGGCAACCGTCAACGCCGAGTTCAAGCAGGCGCTGGGTGAGGGCAACACCGTCAACTGGCCGGCCAGTGACAAATTCATCAAATCGCCGAAAAACGATGGCGTAACGGCTACCGTGCGCCAGACCCCAGGTGCGATTGGTTACATCGAATATGGCTTCGCCAAGCTCGCCAAGGTCGACTTTGCCCAGTTGCAGAACAAGGCTGGCAATTACGTAGTGCCAAACGCCGAAAGCGGTGCCGAGGCCCTGGCGGCGGTGAAAATGCCGGAAAACCTGGTGGCCTGGCTGCCTGATCCGGACGGTGCCAAGTCCTATCCGATCACCTCTTATACCTGGATGATTTTCCGCAAGGACAATGGCAACCCGGCCAAGGCCAAGGCTATGCGTGAAATGGTCGAATACAGCCTGACCGAGGGGCAGAAGATTGCCGATTCGATGGGCTACATCCCGTTGCCGCAATCGGTCGTCGAACAGGTTCGCAAAGCGTCCGCCAACATTCAGTAACGCCGTGAGGTCTCTCTCGGCATGTGCGTCTGCGCCACGCCGGGAGAGTTTCCCCCCTGTTCCGGACTTAGCCCATGAACAAACCTTTTGTCGTACCGGTTAATCCCGACTCTGCCTGCCAGCCACCCTCGACGAAGGACTTCCTGGTGGATCGCACTTTTCGCGCGCTGGCGCGAATCGGCGTGGTGCTGATTCTTGCGCTGGTATTTGCGCTGGTGTTCGAAGTCGGACGCAAGGCACTTCCCGGTATGGAGAAGCACGGCTTCGATGTGCTGCTGGGCAGCGTGTGGGACGTCAACCAAGGCAAATACGGCATCCTGCCGGCCATCTGGGGCACGCTCTACAGCGCCTTCATCGCGCTGCTGATCGCCGGTTTCTTCGGCGTGAGCATGGCGATTTTCCTGACCCAGGATTTCCTGCCGACCAAGCTCGCTGCGCTGTTTCGGACCATCGTCGAACTGCTGGCAGCCATTCCCAGCGTGGTCTATGGCCTGTGGGGGATCTATGTGGTGATCCCGGCGATTCGGCCGCTGACGACCTGGTTGAACAGCGAACTGGGCTGGATTCCCTTTTTCGGCACATCCCTGAGCGGTCCGGGTCTGCTGCCCGCAGCGCTGGTGCTCGCCATCATGATTCTGCCGACCATTGCCGCCGTGTCGCAGGACGCGCTGACGGCTGTGCCGATGAAAACCAAGCAGGCCGCGTACGGCATGGGCACTACCCATTGGGAAGCGATTCTCAAAGTAATGGTGCCTTCGGCCGCCACCGGCATCTTCGGCTCGCTGGTGCTGGGCCTGGGGCGCGCGCTGGGTGAGACGATGGCGCTGGCCATGCTCGTCGGCAACGCCAACAACATTTCCCTCTCGCTGTTTGCCCCCGCCAACACGCTTGCCGCTTTGCTGGCGCTGAACTTCCCTGAAGCCGGGCCGAACGAGATCGAGGTGTTGATGTACGCCGCGCTGGTGCTGATGCTGATTACGCTGATCGTGAACATCTTCGGTTCGATGATCATGATGTACGCCCAACGGGGTAACAAGTGATGACTGACCTGACCGCAGCAACCGACCTGACTGCGCCGACAGGCGCGATGCCCAGCTTGCAACGCAAGTTCGAAGGGCGCGCGCTGCGCAGCCTGATCCTGACCACCCTGGTCTGGGCAGGTGCTCTGCTGGCCAGCGTGCCGCTGATTTCCGTGCTCTACATGCTGATCACCCGTGGTGGCGCGCGCCTGAACCTGGAAGTCTTCACCGAACTGCCACCGACCGGCTTCGAGATGGGCGGCGGTTTCGGTAACGCGATGGCAGGTACCTTTGTGATGGTCGGTATCGCGGCAGCGATCGCGGTGCCGGTCGGGATCATGGCGGCGATCTTCCTGGCTGAGCTGGGGCCGGACAGCAAACTGGGCAACGCCGCGCGTTTCGCCGCCAAAATGCTCACGGGCCTGCCGTCGATCCTGGCGGGGGTATTTGCCTATGCCCTGGTGGTGATGACGACCGGCACGTATTCGGCACCGGCGGGTGGCGTGGCACTGGCGGTCCTGATGCTGCCGATCGTCGTGCTGACCGCGGAAGAATCGATGCGGATGGTGCCCAAGATCATGAAAGATGCCGCTTATGGCATGGGCTGCACTCGCTCGCAGGTGATCTGGAAAATCATCTTGCCGACCGGCATGCCGGCGATCCTGACTGGCGTGATGCTCGCCGTGGCGCGTGCCGCAGGCGAAACGGCACCGCTGTTGTTTACCGCGCTGTTCAGCAACTACTGGATCTACCACCAGGGCAATCTCGATGTCATGAACCCGACTGCCTCGCTGGCGGTGCTGATCTACAACTTCTCCGGCATGCCTTTCGATAACCAGCTCGAGCTCGCATGGGCGGCCTCGTTGGTGCTGGTGATGATCGTGCTGTTCGTGAACATCATCAGCCGTATTTTCGGCAAGCCCAAGTATTAAGAACGGGAGCAACTGATTTTGAACGTATCCACTGCGCAAATAGCCGCTCCGTTTGTCACCCAGGCGCCTGTAGTCATGGACTGCAAACTGGACAAGATTTTCTACGGGAACTTCATGGCGGTACGTGACAGTCACGTGCCGATCGAGAAAAACAAGATCACTGGATTCATCGGGCCCTCAGGCTGCGGCAAGAGCACCGTGCTGCGTAGCCTCAACCGGATGAACGACTTGGTGAAGGGGTTTCGTTTCGAGGGCCATGTGCATTTCCTCGGGCAGGACGTCTACGGCAAGGGTGTCGACCCGGTGGTCGTGCGCCGCTACATCGGCATGGTGTTTCAACAGCCAAACCCGTTTTCGATGAGCATCTTCGACAACGTTGCGTTTGGTCTGCGCCTCAATCGCTACAAGGGCGATATTGGCGATCGCGTCAAGCATGCGCTGCAAGGCGCCGCGCTGTGGGATGAAGTCAAGGACAAGCTCAAGGTCAGCGGCCTGTCGCTCTCCGGTGGCCAGCAGCAACGCCTGTGTATCGCTCGCGCCATCGCCACTGAGCCGGAAGTCCTGCTGCTGGATGAGCCTTGTTCGGCACTCGACCCGATCGCCACCCGACGCGTCGAAGAATTGATGGTCGAGTTGAAGAAGGACTACACCATCGCACTGGTCACTCACAACATGCAGCAAGCCATCCGTGTCGCTGACACCACGGCGTTTTTCTCGGTGGATATTTCCCAGGGCACGCGCACGGGCTATCTGGTCGAGATGGGCCCGACGGCGCAGATCTTCGACAATCCGCGGGAACAGATGACCGGCGATTACATCAGCGGCAAGTTCAGCTAAGTCACAGCACCGGTCACGGCCGCCTACCTGCACAAGCCAAATGGATTTGGCGGGCACCGGCGGACATTCACCAAGCGTTTCCAAGGAGCTCCAATGCCTGCCAAGCACCGTCTTGATTTGCCTGCGATTGAACGCGCACTGCGTAACGTGCAGAGCCGTTTCGCCGAGCTCAGCCGGCACTTCACCGAGCCCCGAGACCCGTTCACTGACGAAGTCCTGAACAATGTGCTTGAAGGTTATGCGTTGGTTGACGAATATGTTGCCCGCGGCGTCGACCTGTTCGATCTGCAGCAACTGAACCTGATGCTGGAGATCAATGCCACGGTGCTGTGTGGCCGGGATCCGGCACGCCGGCTCGAATACGCCCAGCATCTGGCAGCCACCGAAGCGCACTTCTTCAACAATGTTGAGGGAGGCATCAAGGACTTGTACAACTGGTATTGCGCGTATCGCAGTGAATCGGTCTGGAAGCGTGCAGCGGGGGTCTATGTGCGCATTCTGAGCAAGCCGCAGCTGTTTATCGAAGGCAATAACCGCAGTGGCTCGCTGATTGTCAGCTACCTGCTCATGCGGGCGGGGCTGCCTCCGTTCGTGCTGACGCTTGAAAACGCCGAGGGCTATTTCAACCCGTCCTCGGTCATCCGCAACTCCGCCAAGCATGGCGTCAAGGCGTTGTACGAATTGCCCAAGATCAAGAAAAAATACGCAGCATTTTTAGAAGAACAGGCGCCCGAACCAATGAAGTTCTTTCTCAAAGACAAGCCCCTGCCTGTCTCCCACGGTGGCCATTGATGAGCGGGGCTCCAGCATCGGCCAAATGCAGAACCTTCGCCAGCCGGGCAGGGCAGGCCATCCGCTGCGCTCTGCCGCAGCTGTTCAGGCGTCAGCGCATACGAATTTCGTTCGATATCGATGACACGCTCGCTTGCCAGCTCCACCACTGCGCAGTCGAGAAAAGCCGACTTCCCGCCTGTATTCATCGTTGGCTGGGTGAGCCGTTGCGCATGGGCACGCGATCGCTGATCCGCGAGCTGCGCCGCCAGGACTGCAGCATCTGGGTCTACACCTCATCCGGGCGCACGCCGTCCTATATCAGGCGCTGGTTGGCGCTGTACGGCATCCGCGTCGACGGCGTGGTCAACAGCGTGCTGCACAACCGTGCCCTGACGGCGCACGGGATGTCGAATGCGCCTTCAAAATATCCACCAGCGTTCGATATTGACTTGCATGTCGATGATTCGGAGGGCGTGCAGCTTGAAGGCAAGGATCATGGCTTCCGGGTGGTCGTGGTGCATCCCGAGGATGATCGCTGGGCGCAGAAAGTGCTGGATTCGGTGGCCAAGGTCCAGGCGCAGCTCGCTTGGCAGCAGATGTTCAGACATAAAAAGCCGGTGCCAAAACGGGCGGAGACGTTCTTTGAGCCGCTTGGCTGAGCGAGTACGCGTTGGCTATCTGGACAGCAGCGCTTTTTATCGCTCTACGGCGACGCATTTGATCTCCACGAGAAGGCCAGGTCGAGCCAACTCACTGACACCAATGCAGGTCCACGTGCAAGTGCTTCTCGGAAAGACTTTATCCTTCACGCGTCTGAAAGTTGGCATGTGACGGTGCATATCGACGTGATAAGTTGTCATTTCTACGACATCTTCAAATTTACAGCCACCTGCCTCCAAGACGACCCGGAGATTGTCCCATGCAGCCAAGAACTGCTGCTCAGGGTCTTCGATAACGAATAATTCCGGCGTCCTGCCTACCTGACCCGCGCAGTAGAGAGTTTTTCCTACCTTTACTGCTGGTGCATAACCAGCACGCTCGCAGATCAATCTCATGCCATCTGGAACAATGATCTGACGATCAGTCATGATTGCGGAGCCCCAAAGTTAGAACGGTTACGAAAGCTAACTCAGGGGCCAGAGCCGCGTCCACTCAGTTCACTTCTCATCTATTAATCAACCCCACAGGTGCTTTTAGCCGCTGCTGAGTCTTTTTGAACTCATTACCTAATGTGGCTACCTCGATCGATGCAAAAGGCGCGAGCCGGGAGCGTTACTGATCAGAAGCATTTCGATGGTTGGTTCGCTACTAGGCTGGCTCGTCAGTTCGTGTCGTCATCACCTTGAAATATATCTGCGTAAAGTCGCGCGACTGTAGGGGTAAGGTTATGACCGGTAGGAATGAGAAAGTCGGCGTGTGGTGCGAGCCGTTTTACGTAGATGACTTCGTAAACCCTGCGCACGATTCCAGGTGCTGTTTCTTCCCGGTCCAGGCCAGGCATTATCCCTACCGCTTTGTAACCGGCTTGCTCCAGTGCTTGTTGCATATACGGCGTGCGGGTTGTTGCCATGCCATAGATCAGCCCCGCGCCGATGAACGTGCCGATTTTTTCTCCCAGGTCCTGGGCCGCAACGGCCAGTCTGGCTTGTCTGTGCGGTTTGGCTACCGCGCCGACCCGCCCGAAAATAACGTCAGCACCGTCAATTTTTTCCCACGTGGCGATAGCGACAATCTCATCGTTCTGGCGGACGACGGTAGCAAATATGCCTCGATCCGGATCTTCTTCGAGCACCACGTTGTCTGCGTAGAACTGCTGGTCCAGAAACGGGCTTGCCAACCCCACCGAAATGGAGGGAAACCATGTCCGGAAAAAATCTGTCGCGACATTGATCTCCTCACGTTTCAGGTAATCCCAACTGTAGCCATAGGGTAAATCGGTGAAGCTGCGAATTTGCTCGATCGTTGGCCATTTCATGCGGTTCTGCTCGTTTGTCTGATTGCTTCGATAAGTGGCGCCGGGGTCAGCCCCGAGGGGTGGGGTTATTGGGGGTGTCGGGGCATGCCTGGCGGCGATCTGCCTGTGGCGCTCGACCACTTCGCCAATGACCAACTGCATCAGCCTCTGCACGATGGCCGTATCCAGCTCAGCCTCCTGAGCAAGTGCTGCCAGACGCTGGTATTGCTGCTGCTCTCTGGCCTCGTCTACCGCAGGCAACTGATATCGGGCTTTGAGCAATCCGACCTCATCGGTACAGCGAAACCGTTCCGCGAGCAGATGGATGAGCGCGGCGTCGATATTGTCGATGGTTTTCCTGAATGTTGAGAGTTGACGCGCGATGTCGGAGTTTTCCATGAATGACCTCGTGACAGGTGTTCGAAAGAGCTTCTCAATGATTCGTCTGCTGAACGAAAACCGACCAGTCCTTGTCGCCATCCCCCCTGGCTACCGCCGACTTCATTTTCAATCGAACGGCATCCGCCGCTGGCAACTCCAGCCCTTTGAGACGACCCGCATCGATCGCCAGATTCATATCCTTGAGGCCAAGCGACAGTTTGAATCCCGGTTCAAAATTGCTGCTGACGATGTTCTGCCCATAACGTTGATAACTGGGGCAGGCGAACAGGGTCTGGGTCATGAGCTTGATGAAAATCGAAGGGCTCAGTCCGTGGCGTTGAACGAGTCCGCTGGCTTCGCCCAGAGACTGGATGGCTTGGGTGATCATCATGTTGCCGGCGATTTTCGCGATACAGGCCTGTTCAGGTTGATCGCCCAGATACCAGGTTTTTTTCCCGAGCAGGTCGAGCAGCGGTTGGACGGTCGAGACAGCGGCCTGCGATCCGGCCGCCAGGATATTCAACTCGCCCTTGGCCGCCACGGCGGGCACGCCGAAAACCGGCGCCGCGATCAATGGCATGCCGACGGCTTCATGTTCGCGCTGCAACTCCAACATCAGCGAAGGCGACAAGGTCGACATCACGACATGCACGCAAGCTTTGTCTGCAGTTTCCAGAACAGCGCTGGCGAGCAGCACTTGCCTGACAGCGGCATCATCGGCCAGAAGAGTGATGACCACCTCTTGCTGGAACGCCGAGGCCGGCGATTCGATAACGCTGATGCCTTCGAGATCCTTGATCGCCGCGTGATTGCGGTTCCATGCCGAGACGTGATGGCCAGCGCGGACGAGCAGTGGAATGATGGCTCTGCCCATGCTTCCCACTCCGATAAAACCAATCTTCATTTGCAGTCTCCGGTTGGTATTCGACGACGGTGAATGCAGACAAGTATGTCGGGCACGGGATTGCTACGGCACTGCCATTGCTGCACTCTCACTGTTCATTTTTGTACGGGGGCGGAGCATGGACTGGAGTGATGTGCGGGTCTTTCTCGCGATTGCCCGCAGCGGGTCATTAGGGGCTGCCGCCAAGCTGTTGGGGGTCAGCCATCCGACCGTGGGGCGGCGCTTGCAGGTGCTGGAACAGTTCAGTGGCCAACCCGTTTTCCTGCGTACCAACCAAGGTCTCGTGTTGACCGACAGCGGCGAGAAGCTCCTCAGCCTCGCGCAGGAAATGGAGCAAAGTGCGTTGGCCATCGAAAGGCGCCTCGCGGGGGACAGCGCACAGCCCGAAGGTGTGCTGCGCATTTCCTGCGCTGACTGGTTCGCCTGTTATGTCCTGGCCCCGGTGCTGAGTGAACTGGGCCGGCGTTATCCATTGATCGTGCCCGAGGTCATTGCCGGGCATCGATTGTTTGATCTGGCTCGCCGCGACGCCGACATCGCGTTTCGCATCGTTCCGTTCACCGAACCCGATATCGTGCACCGCAAGCTGATCTCCTTGAGTTACGGGTTATACGCAGCCGTTGGATCTGCTGACCCTGAGCCACAGGGCGCCGGGCTGGGTCTGATCACCATGAGTGTTGCCCAGTCCCATTATCCCGATGTGCAGTGGCTGCAGCAGCGTTACCCTCTGGCGCGTACCGTGTTTACCAGTAGCAGTCGCACAGTCCAGGCGCAAATGTGTGCGCAGGGGCAGGGCGTCGCGGTATTGCCCCGCGCTTTGGGCGACCAGTTGACGGCGCTGCGTCTGATCGATTCAGATGAACCGCCACCAGGCCGCGACATTTGGATGGGCTACCACCAGGACATGCGCCAGATGGACAGCCTGCGCGCGCTTGCCGACCTGGCCTCCGTCATGATTGGCACTCAGGCAGGCGGTTGATTCACTCTGCCGGCTGCATGGCCGCCGTTTGCAGCTCTGCAGCAGGTTGGCGCGCCAGGCTCAGGCTCAGTCCTGCGCCTACGGCCAGACAGGCAGCGATGCACAGTATGGCGACGGTGAAGGCGTGGGTGATGGCCGCCGCGTCCGTGTCCTTGCCCAGAAGCGTGTAAAAAATGCCACCGATGATCGCCACGCTCAGTGCTGTGCTGATTTGCAGGGTGGAACTAGTGATGCCCGCAATCATGCCGGAATACGCCGGTGCCACGCGTCCAGTGATCATGCGCATCAATGTCGGAAGGGCCAGTCCTTGTCCGAAGCCGATCAGAAAGAGAATCACGGCAAGGGACAGCGCAGAGGGCGTGACGGCCGTCGGTGTGTGCGCCACGAGCCAGGCCAACAGTACGAACCCCAGCACTTCGAGTGCCATTCCGAAGGGATTCACATAAGACCCCAGCAAACGCCGGAACAGATGGGTGGCGAGCGGCCCCAGCAAGAAACCAGCGCCGAATGGCAGAAAGACCAGACCTGCACTGAGCGGGCTCGTATGCAGCGCGCCCTGTAAATAGATGGAAAGCAGCAGGAAGAACACACCGATTGCGTAAAAAGTCAGCGCCACCAGCAATGCCCGGCCCAGCCCGGGCGCACGTAGTGCAGCAGGGTTCAGCAACGGCGCGCCTTGCGCTTGATACAAGCGGGCTTCGTAGCGCCAGAACAGCCAGGCAAGCAGTGGTGCCGCCGCCAGCGACAGCCAGGCCCACAACGGCCAGCCCGCTTCACGTCCCTCGATCAGCGGAACGATCAGCGCCGCAAGCGTCACCATCGACAACAGCGTTCCACCCAGATCCAGCTTGCTGGTCTGGGGTGCGCGGGTTTCCTTGACCACGGGGATGGCGATCAGAATGACCAGCAACGCAATCGGTAAATTCACCAGAAATATCGTCCGCCAGCCCAGGTTCATCAGGTTGAGCGAGATCAGAATCCCGCCAAGTGCCTGGCCGACTACCGACGCCAAACCAAACACCGCACCGTACAGGCTCAACGCCAAGGGTTTTTCCGACTCAGGGAATATCGCCTGCACTGAAGCGAGTGCCTGCGGCGCCATTACAGCGGCCGTCACGCCTTGCAGCGAGCGTCCGGCGATCAACACCCAGGGTGACTCGGCGACACCGCAGATCAGTGAGGCGACGGCAAAGCCAATCAGGCCAACGAAGAACATTCTCATGCGGCCAAAGATGTCACCAAGCCGTCCGCCGGTGATCAGTGTCACGGCATACAGCGCCGCGTAAGAAGAGATGATCAACTGTTCGGCAGAGGAGGCCGTGCCTAGCGATTGCTGAATCGAAGGCAGCGCTACGTTCACGATGAAGAAATCCAGCGGCGGCAAGAATGCACCGACCAACAGGATGGCGAACATCAGCCAGCGCCGCTGTTCCGGAAGGGCTACTATTTTCTCAGGCATAAGGTCTCCTTTCTGAAACCCTTCGGCTCCAGAATATTTTCGATTGCGGGTCATGCTTTGAATCAGCTGACTTCAATCTAAACGATCAAACCCTGGCTGACGCCTCACATAAATGAACGGCCAATGTTCATTTATGGCAGTGCCGCTACGCCCCTGCCTCCTCGCACAATGGCCGCACTGTGGTTCCAGTCGAGCCACACAACCGAAATCGAGGAGTCAGTTATGTCGGGTAAATTCGCTGATCAGGTCGCAGTCGTCACCGGCGCGTCCACCGGGATCGGATTTGCGATTGCACAGGGTTTGATTGCCGAGGGCGCCAGGCGCGTTTACATCACCGGGCGTTCTGCAGCCACGCTGGAGGCGGCGGTGGCCAAGCTTGGCGACAGGGCGGTCGCGGTCATTTCCGATGTCGCGCGCCAGGTTGATCTGGACGAGCTCAAGGCGACGATTGAGGCGCACGACGATCAACTGGACTCAGTGTTTGCCAATGCGGGTATTTGTGAAAAGAACCCGCTGGGCGAGACCACCGAGGCCGCCTATTTCAACATGTTCGACATCAACGTAAAGGGAGTCTTTTTTACTGTACAGACGTTGATGCCATTGTTGAAAAATGGCGCTTCGATCGTACTGACGGCCTCTATCTGTTCCAGCAATGGCATGGAAGGACTGAGCCTCTACAACGCGTCCAAAGCCGCGGTACGTTCCTTTGCCAGGACGTGGGCCAACGAACTCAAAGGTCGCAAGATCAGAGCGAATGTCCTGAGCCCTGGCTTCACCCGCACACCGCTGATGGATAACGGCTTGAAGATGAGCGAAAGCGACGTCGCCGCGCTGCGTCAGCACGTCGAGCAGATCACGCCATTGGGGTACATGGCCGAGCCTGAGGAAATCGCCTCGTCGGCGCTGTTTCTTGCGTCTGCCGATGCGAAATATGTCAACGGTGTGGAGTTGATGGTCGACGGCGGCCTGTCGCAGATCTGACCACGTGCTCAACCGTAGCGCAGCCCTCGCGCAGGGCTGCCTTCCTCGCTTATGCGCAGCCCCTGCAGGAAACCTCATCATGAACAATGAACAACTGACAGCCCGACTGGACGCCCTGGAAAGTCGCGCCGCCATCGAGTCGCTGATCAGCGCCTACGCCAATGCTTTCGACCGCATCGACGCCTCGCTTCTTAGCTCAATCTGGCACGAAGAGTCGACACTGGATCTACCGGGTTTTGGCCAGGCTGGAAACCGTGACGAAATCCTGGCGATGGCGCAAAACAGCTGGCGCCAGATGCCCCATATGCACCACTGGATGGCCAACCCGCTGATTGAAATCGAGGGTGACAGCGCAGTGGGCACGGTAGCTGCGGATTGCCTGTTTCATGACATTGAAAAAGGCCCGGTGCAAGTCAGCGGTCTTTACCACGACAGGTTTGAACGTCGGTACGGAAAGTGGGCGTTCCTGTCACGTCGTTTTGAACTGCACTTCCTGACGCCGTTAAAAGATTGGGTACCCGCAGCGGGCGAAGAACAGTTTGCAGCGGTCGAGCAGCTCAAGGGAACGACAGCGAAAAACGAATAGTCCCGGCCCTTGGCTGTTCGACACCCACGTGGCCGCCATGCAGTTGCATGATGGCCACGACAATGGCGAGGCCAAGCCCGTAGGAGTCGGAATTCTGGTGCCGAGACGCATCGCCACGGTAAAAGCGGTCGAAGAGTTTGCCCAGGGTTTCGTCGCCCAGCACCGGCCCTTGGTTCTCCACTTCAATCCGGGTACCTCCGTGGGTTTCCAATACCCGTATCAGAATCTCGGTGCCCTCGTAAGCGTAGCGAACAGCGTTCGCCACCAGGTTGCTCAACGCTCTGCGCAGCAGCAAGGGGTCAGCGAGCACGATACCATCGCCCGTTATTTGGAAGCTCATTCGCCGCTCTTCAGCCAAGCCCTCAAAATACTCAGCGATGCGCTGTGATTCGTCATGCAGCGACAGTTGCTGGCGCTCCACTACGGCTTGCGCTTCATCGGCGCGCGCCAGAAACAGAATGCTTTCGACGATGCGCGAGATCCGTTCGAGTTCTTCAAGGTTCGAAGCGATCAGCGCCTGATATTCGTCCTCGCTACGGCGTTGGCGAAGGGCAACCTGACAATGTCCCATCAACGACCCGACCGGCGTGCGGATTTCATGGGCAAGGTCGGCGGAAAATTGCGTCAGTCGCTGATAACCCTGAGCAAGACGATCAAGCATCGCGTTATAGGCGTCACTCAGCTGTTGCAATTCAACCGGCGTATCGGCGCTGTCCATACGGCTGTGCAGACGCTCAGGCGTTATGGCTGCGGCATGGGCGGCCATTTTGCGCAGCGGACGCAGCCCGCGACGCAATAACAGATAACCCAGCAACGCGGTTGCCAGAAAGGCAAGGGCCACGGCCAGGTAGATGCGCTCGCGATACGCTGCAAGCATCGCCATTTCCTTGCCCATAAGGTGGGCGGCCGTCAATCGGACTACACGGCCACCCGACGTCGTGACTACGGAGGCGGCGCGCAGCCTTGTTCCCGAGTCGGTCACGCCGCTGCGCAGATCACTGACGCTCAGCTTTGTGTCCTGGCCGATCACCGGCAGTTCAGGCAACGTGACGTTGAGTGGATTGACCTGGATGACCGGTGGCTGCCCCGGCTCTTCAATGATGAAGATGTCGTCTTCGCTGTCGAGCATGTTCTTGAAAATCTGCGGGCTGTCGCGCAGCTTTTCGATGGCGAGTTCGTAATGCAGGAGCTTGCGAAAATGCTCCAGACGGCCCATCACCGCGTGATCGCTGTAGACCAATACCGAGGCCTTCATCGTCTGATACAGATAGAAGCCCGCGCCGGCCACGGCCAGCATCGCGACCATGGCAAACGCCACGGTCGATCGCAGCGTCAGCGAGGGTTGGCGTCGGGACCGCATGGCCTCACCTCGCAGACATAGCCGATACCGCGAATGGTATGGATCAGCTTGATCGGGTAGGGCTGGTCGACCTTGTTGCGCAGGCGCTTGACAGCGACGTCCACCACGTTGGTATCGCTGTCGAAATTCATGTCCCAGACTTCCGAAGCGATTTGTGTCCTGGACAACACATCGCCGGCTCGACGGAGAAACAGATGGAGCAGGGCGAACTCCTTGTTGGTCAGCACGATCACCTGTTGTTGGCGGGTCACGCGGCGCCGGACCAGATCCAGTTCGAGATCGGCAAGGTGGAAATGGTCGGCTTCGCGCACGACACCGCGGCGCAGAATAGTGCGGATGCGCAACAGCAGTTCGGTAAACGAAAAAGGTTTGATCAGGTAATCATCGGCGCCCAGTTCCAGACCGCGAATGCGGTCTTGCAACTGGTCGCGCGCGGTAAGGAACAGCACGGGTACGTCTTGTCTGGCGCGCAACAGCTCGATGATCTGAAACCCGTCAATCCCGGGCAACATCACGTCCAGCACGATCAGGTCATAGGTCGTATGCAAGGCCATGTGCAGGCCGTCAGCGCCATGCTGGGTCCAGTCGACGTTGTAACCGGACTCACCGAGCCCCTTTTTCAGGTACTCACCTGTTTTGGTGTCATCTTCGATCAGCAGGATATGCATCGTCAGGCGCGCTCGGGTTTCTTCATGACGGGGTTAAGTCCGCGACATCGGTATCTCGGCTGTGCAGTGTAACGGGATGAGCGGGCGCAGTCGGTTACATTTCTGTCATACATGGTCAGGGTTGGCGAATGACAAAAATGTCATTCGGCGGTCATCGTGACGTCCCGGTCTGCGGTCGAGGATGGCGACACATCAACCCATGAGGAATCGTCACCATGCAACTCAAAAACGCCCTGTCTACTACGTTCGGTTTGGTGATGCTCAGCGCTGCCGTCATTGCCACCGCCGCCGACATGCCGGTCATCAAACCACTGCGCGGTACGGTGGAAAGCGTCAGCAACAACACGCTGACCTTCACTGTCCGCTCTGGCGCCCAGCAGACGATCGGACTGACTGACAAGACCGGTATCAGCCGGGTATCGAAGGCCAATATCGACTCGATCAAATCCGACAGCTTCATCGGCTCGGCGGCCATCCCGCAGGCCAACGGAACCTTGAAGGCGCTTGAGGTCACGGTATTCGACGCCAGGCTCAAGGGCAGCGGCGAAGGTCATTACGGTTGGCAGAACGCAGACGGCAGCACTGGCACCATGACCAACGGCACCGTTGGCAAACTGTCCAAAACCGACGGCCGCACGTTGACCGTCAACTACCAGGGCGGCGAGAAACAAATCGTCGTGCCGGATGACGTGCCTATCGCCTACGTCGAGCCAGGCAAAGCCGATGAGCTGGTCAAAGGAACGAAAATCGTCGTGTTCCCCGCTGCAGATGGCACCGCACGCGGCATTGCAGTCGGCAAGGATGGCTTCCAGCCACCGATGTAATCATCTGAGAAAGCTTGAGCGTTGCCGTCTGGCAACGCTCCGCTACACGGAAGGCTTGCAAGGGGAACCACGTGAGACAGAAGAAACTGCATCCCTGGCCGGTTCGCCTCACCCATTGGCTCAATGCGGCCTGCATGGTCTGCATGTTCATGAGCGGTTGGGCTATCTACAACGCCTCGCCACTGTTCAGTTTCAGGTTTCCGGTGTCATTGACCGTGGGCGGTTGGCTGGGCGGGGCACTTGCCTGGCATTTTGCGTTCATGTGGCTGCTGCTGATCAACGGTGCGATCTATGTGCTGTACGGGTTCGTCAGTCGCCATTTCAAACGTGAGCTGCTGCCCATCGGCATTGCCGCATTGAAGCATGATCTGACCGATGCCTTGCGCTTTCGGCTGGTGCATGAAAAGGGTGTCTATAACGCAGTACAGCGCCTGATGTACTGGATCGTGCTGGCGGCAGGTGTACTGATCGTGATCTCGGGTGTAGCGATCTGGAAACCGGTTCAACTTCAAGAGCTGGTCGCGTTACTGGGCGGCTATGACGTTGCTCGTTACGTACATTTTGCGGCCATGGCGATGATTGCAGCGTTTGTAGTGATTCACCTGGTCTTGGTGATTCTGGTACCAAAAACCCTGGTGCCAATGATCACGGGTGGAGTGCGGACGCCTAATAACGAGAAAAATGGGTCATGACTGAATTTAAAATAACAACGCGTCAGCGCGTCAGGATTGAACCTGCGCAACAGCTTGAACTGGAAAACATTCAGCGCCGGCATTTTCTTCGGGCCGGCCTGACGGTTGGCGCGATGTCGATGCTGACCGGTTGCAACCTGCAGGACGGCGATCAGGTCGACAAAGTGCTTTGGGCCATGTCGCGTTGGAACGACCGGGTCCAGGCGTGGCTGTTCAGTGGACGGAAACTGGCGCCGACCTTCGCCCGCGCGCAGATCACCAAGCCGTTTCCGTTCAACGCTTTCTATGGTCAGGACGATATCCCTGAAGTAGACCTGACCAGTTACTCGCTCGCCGTCTCCGGCCGGATCAGGGACAAGGCGCCGTGGACACTCGAAAGCTTGCGCAAGCTGCCGCAACGCAGCGATATCACTCGGCTGATCTGTGTTGAGGGCTGGAGCGCGATCGGTCAATGGGGAGGTGTACCGCTGAAAACCTTCCTGGAACACATCGGCGCCGACACCACAGCGAAATTTGTCGGTTTCAAATGTGCCGATCGTTACTACTCCAGTCTGGACATGCCGACTGCCTTGCACCCGCAGACGCTGTTGGCACTGGATTACGCTGACGTGGCGCTGCCGCCCGAGTACGGCTATCCGCTGAGGGTTCGGGTCCCCACCAAACTGGGCTTCAAAAACCCCAAGCATGTTGTCGAGATTTTCGTCAGCAACGACAACCCGGGCGGGTATTGGGAAGACCAGGGCTACAACTGGTTCAGCGGGATCTGATGAAGCAAAGAACGGAACTGTCACGCCAGGAACACTGGCGAGATTCATGACACCAAGCGTGATATGAGGCATGCCGATGACCGGTATTTCTGCAGTACCGCCAGCACCATCCGTCTTGCCGACATCAGAACCCAGGATGCGGGCAACGAGTGATGGAGCAGATTTCCAATCTCTCTTGCAGGCTCAGTCCAGGCCACCTTTACAACAGTCGGATAAAGCTCGCACTCGGATGCTCTTTGATAATCTTGCCGCATGTACCTTCAATGGCGAAAAAAGAGCTATCTGCTCTGATGTTATCGGCACAGGGGGACTGAATGCGTTCGCCATTGCAGTGGCTCTCTCGCCGCTAACCGTCACCTGGGTACCGACCGAGATTGTTCGAGCGCCACTGCGTTCGCCTGGAATACGGACTTTTCGCCGTCGCAATCCCTCTTCAGCCGAGAGCTCCTTCCTCAACCGGTCAAGCTCGGAGGATAGGGGTTATGATTAGACGTGTCTCGAGAGCTTGCTCGCCGTAGGCCAGTATTATTAAGGGAGAAGCACATACCGCCAATTCTCACCTGTAGCGTTGAATGGTCTTTCGTTCGCCTAAAATAGAAAGCCCGATGGCTTCTCTATCGTGGGTGGTGTTATGAGGCAGCGTCGACTTACAGCCTATTTTTCTACCCCGCTGTCATCCCCCGTTTATTCTGAGCATCAGAGAGTTATAGCCCTCCATCAGGGCTACTTTTGGCCGAAGGTAGTCGTTCGTGAACGGCTGCTTTCGGCCATAAGCAGCCGTTCAAGACGGCTCGTTTTTCAGGCGGCAGAGGCCCATCCCGTCGCCGCTACCTGGCGCTCACCCTCCACAACTGATCCAGCTTCGTCGTATAACTCTGGTAGGCTCCCTGATCAGCAAAGACTGAGGGGGGCAGGCAGCGCCTTTACGCTTTCCGGCTTCGAGTCTCCTAGCCCAATTGGCTCCCTGGCGCTTGCCGACCGATAATCAGCGTCTTCGATGCCGCTCGTTGTGAGGGCTATGCTTGGCATTACGCCCATTTAAATTGGGGAAATCTCATGATCAACGTACGCACAGCCCGCATGCTTGCCGATTACAAATGCTGGGCCGATCAGCGCCTCTTTGACAGCCTGGCCGCACTGCCTCCTGGCGAAGTCAGCAAAGAGCGAGTGTCGGTGTTCAAAAACGTAATCGGCACTTTGAATCACATTTACGTCGTGGACTGCATTTGGCAGGCTCACCTCGAAGGCCGGGGGCACGGCTTCGAAACTTCACATGATCTGCTGCATCCCGAACTCGCTGATTTGCGCTTGGCACAAAAGGAGATCGATCACTGGTACAGCGACTGGAGCGCCCGGCAGAGCGAGGCATCGCTGGATAGACTCGTCGAGTTCACGTTTGTGTCTGGGGAACGCGGCACCATGAGTGCCGGAGCAATGCTGATGCATGTGGTCAACCACGCCAGCTATCACCGTGGGTGGGTTATCCAGATGTATTTCGACATTCCGGCCATTCCGCCAATGACAGACATGCCGATATTCCTGCGCGAGACCGATCCAAATTTCAATTCGCTCAATACACCGGCAGAGGGGTCGCCATGTGTTGGGCAATTAATGAGCGCAACCAACGCTCTGCCGGATCGTTATCGTTGACCCCGCTCCAGACCATCGACAACTCCGACGGCACGATGTCAAAGGGCGGGTCATCAGCACGCAACTGGCTGCTGCCATCGATCAGCGCGCACGCCGCGTAGTCCGGCACTGCGGCTAGCATTTCCGTGCCCGCTAATAAGGCACGCAGTCCTGAGAACTGGGGTACCGCCAGCATCACTCGCCGCGAGCGGCCGATGCGTGCCAGGTCGGTATCGATGGCACCGGTCAAATCCCCGGAAAACGACACCAGGGCGTGAGGTCGTTCGCAATACTCATCCAAGGTCAGGGGGCCAGGACGATTATCGCCGCGCAGTATCTTGACGCGCAGATCCCGCAGCTTCTTGCGCTTGGCGTTGGCCGGCAACTCGGTGGTGTAACTGACTCCGACGGAAATCTCTCCGGAGGCAAGCATGGTCGACATCAGCAGAAAGTTAACCCGCCGTACCACTACGATAACCTTTTGCGCCTCTTCGCGAAGTTGATTGATCAATGGTGGAAATAGGCCGAATTCGGCATCGTCGGAAAGGCCGATTCGGAATACGTCCCGGCTGGTGGATGGGTCAAAATCCTTAGCTCGGCTGACAGCTCCGGAGATGGTGTCCATGGCTGGTTGCAACTCTTTAAGAATTGCCAGCGCTCGCTGGGTCGGCTCTAAGGTACGACCGTTGCGTACTAGCAAGGGATCGTCGAACAAGTCGCGCAACCGCGCTAAAGCGGCACTGACGGCGGGTTGGCCTAAGAACAGTTTCTCCCCAGCCCGAGTCAAGTTCCTTTCGAACATTAAGGTTTCGAAAATAACCAGAAGATTCATGTCCACGCGACGCAAGTCGTTTCGATTCATTCCTAGGCCCTCGCAGGCAGCATAATTTTCAAGTAAAGCAGCTACGCGGCAGAACACCGTGTTTCTGCTGCAACTAGACTTTGAATACGCCTTATTCAATCTCTTTACATTTGACCGGAAATGGATCGGGTGCGTGTAGCTCAAATTGGCGTGGGGAGTACGTCACGTATTTCCCTTAGCGAAGCATTAGGACTCAGAGAGCTCTCCCCTCCAAGCTATGTCCGATGTGCAAAGCGGCACGCCACTTCTTGTCGCTCTTTAACCTTCGCATCTAATGACAGGCTGAAGTCATCAGCAAAACGAGCTAAGTGCGATTCCCGTGCCCGCGAACCAAAATTTTTTGTTTCAATTTTGCAGCAAAATCCGAGGGGCAGTCTGTGTTAGACCAGTGCTCGCGACTTTATTGATAAAAACGAAATCCAGTGGTCCTTTTCCTCGCTTGTCCGCCTTCTCTCCCGAGTGGATCTTTGTACTAATCAACCCATGATCTGCGTTGCGGTGTTCCTAGGCAGGTAGAGCAATTTCGTAACAATTGCTGCCAACAAAATTACAAAAGGTCGGAGGACTTATGCGCCAAGATCAGCTTGATGGTCTTGGTTAAATTCTTAGAGGTAGCAAAGCAGCGCAGCTGCACTTGGGCATCCCACCATTGGGGGGGGCTCCCCCTGCTGTAAGCTAGGTAGAGAGAAACCTCGAACGAAGGCTCGGTGTTGTATTGTTCAAACGTACTATCCGGAGTGTCAGTCTGACGTAAGCAGGTGGTCAGTGTCTCAGTAAGAGTCCAGTGAATGCTTCAACTTTGAAATGTCTGTGCGTAACCAGCGCACTTTGACTCGCTGCCGGCCTGCTTAATTTAATTAGGAGTGATGGCGGGGCGTACAACTGGCCGGCTAATGTGCAATTCAAATCATACTATTCAGCCATGCTGACAACCTGCGCGCTTATTGCCACTCAGCCCCTCGTGTCCATAGGAATGGGTAGAAAGACACGCATTGATCTCCGCCCACTCACTGAATGTCGTTGCGCCAGGATTACCAACGTAGACCCTCTTAGTAGGCCGCCGTACGATTGCTCACAGCTCATTCCAAGAAGGCGGTATAATCGATGCCCAATGGCTCCCACTGCAGAATATCGGGCGCCTAGTAGTACACCGCTCCCACATCATCACCCAAGCCGCCGCCGTTGATGGAAAAGCATCCACCTGCTTCGTCATCTGCCACCAGCAGCTGCCCTTACGCCCGTCCCTCGCTCCATCCCGCCAGGCCCCGATCAATCAGTATCCCGCCAGTCTCAAATGCTATAGCCCCCAAAGTAGACTTGGTTGTTACCTGTAGCTGTAGAAGAACGCTGGTGTTTTGAGGTGAGGTGGAAGCAAGTCGTAGGGGCGGTCGGCATGCTCCAGCATCTCCCGTATGTAGATCATGGCGGGGTCATTAATTTCAAGCGACTTGGCTGCACCATGTGAAGTTTGAAACCAACTGAGGCGACTCATGATCAATTCCTCTCTGTAGGCGGTATTAAGAGGGGGACATGCGGCCCATGGCTGCCGACCCGGGCGAACAGCTCTCCCGAAAATCAAAAAGCTAGGCTCAGCTTCAGGCATCGCTGCCGACCTTTGTACTTCGGCCGTCTGGGGCACCGGCTTCAGGCAACTGTTTCATGAGTCCTAGTTTCGATTTCCTCATGAAAGAACGTATGCACATCGTCGTACCCTATTTTCTGCGCCGTTTTTAGCGCGTCCGTCCCTTTTGCTGTGCCTTCAACGGTGAAGTAATGCACCTGATTGAGACCGATGGTTTTCAGCACTGCGGATAGGTAGGGACGAAGAAAGTCGGGTTGCCGTGCCCTCTCACCGCTAATGTAGCCGCCGGTGGCTACGGCAACGTAGACGGGGCGATCCAATAACGTTCCAACCTTACCTTTTGATGTGCTGAGGAAAGTTTTTCCGACGCGTACGACGTGGTCAATCCAGGCCTTGAGCGGCGAGGGCACGCTGTAGTTGTGCATGGGAGTAGCGATAAGCAGCACATCGCAGGCATTCAACAGGATGATCATTTGGTCGGAGCGACTCAATGTACCTTTCTGATCCTCGGTAGCTATTTCGCTCGGATGGGCCAAGGCATGGGCATAAGTCGCATCGACTGGCGATAACGTGTTCAGGTCTATATCCGTCAGTTCAATCCCGCGTATGCCAGCGCGTACTGTCAGAGCGTGCAGAATCCGCTCAGACAGTTTCAAGCTTTCAGATGCATTACCGTTGGGACTGGCAATCAGGCGAAGGATTCGCAAAGGAGCGAGGGGCTTCTGAGACGGGTTCATGATATTGCCTCCTGTACGGGTGATGCGGTCATGGGGTATCGAACTGTTTTTGAAAACGCAGCGCGCCGGTATAAAGGCCTTCGCGGAAGTAGAAGCGTTGGGCGCGCGCGTTGGCCAAACCCGTGTCAAGCACAAGGCGAGCACAACCGCTGGCACGAGCCAGTCGTTCCAGAGCTCGCAATAACCGGGAGCCCCACTGGCCGCCGCGCTGGGCTTCATCGGTGATGAGGTCATCGACATACAAGAATGGGCCATAAATCAGATTCTCCTGAAGGCGGTAACCTGCAAGCGCCACGAGAGCCGATGACTCGAAGGCTCCAACCAGGCGATAGCCGCCGGCTCGCATTCGTTCGATACGACTCATAAAATCGGCCTCGCTTGTTAGGTGGGGGCGCAATTGCTGCATTACCGGGAAAGCGATTTTCAAGTCATGGCGGCTGTCTAGAGGACGCAGGGCAGTGTCGGCCAAGTCGAGCACGCTGGGCACGTAGTCTTGAAGATTGAACGTCATGGGAGAGGCCTTAGTGGGTTGTGATGGTCAAATCTTGAACTAACATTGCCTCAATTTATTGAACCAAGAAGTGAGATATGAACTAGGCCATGATGACTTCCTGTTCGCACCCTTTCGCCTCCTTGGATGGGCAACCCGGTTCGCCTCTGTACCGTCAGTTATATGACCGAGTACTCGCCGCCATCGCCGCTGGCACGCTTTCCCCTGGTGACCGATTGCCTTCGGTGCGAGCTCTCGCCAAGGATCTCGGCGTTGCTCGTGGCACCATCGAACTGGCCTATTCGCTGCTCACGAGCGAGGGCTACCTCTTGGCCCTGGGGCAGAAGGGCACCGTGGTCAATCCCGAATTGCAGAAGCCGCTACTGTCTGCCCCCGCTTTATCCGTCAGCAGCGAGGTGATTGAAAACTCCCCAGACGCACTATGGCGTCCACCGCAACTTTTGCCGTTTCAGATGGGAGTGCCTGCAATGGATGAGTTCCCACGCAAGATCTGGGCGCGCTTGGGTGCCCGTTATCTGCGAGGCATGCGTTCAGGCGATCTGGACTATCCGCCGCCGCACGGCCTGCCTGCCTTACGCAGCGCCATCGCCTCATATCTGCAGGTGTCTCGAGGTATCGATTGCGGCGCCCATCAGGTGTTTATCACCAGCGGCTGGCGCAGTAGCCTGTCGCTGATCGCACATACTTTGCTGCGCGCAGGGGAGCGAGCCTGGGTCGAAGATCCTGGCTACCCAACCACGCGCCAAGTGCTTCGTCAATTCGGTATTGAGCTTGAGGCAGTGCCAGTTGATGCCGAAGGTATGGATGTGGAGCAGGCCATTGCCAGGCATCAGGCTGCACAGGTCGTCATGGTGACGCCGGGGCATCAAAGCCCACTGTGTATGGCGCTGTCTTTGCCTCGGAGACAGTTGTTACTCGATTGGGTGGCCCGGAGCGATGCCTGGGTTGTCGAGGATGATTACGACGGCGAGTATCGCTATGTCAGTCGCCCCTTCCCGGCGTTGGCGAGCCTGGATCGCAACGGGCGCGTGCTGTACGCCGGGACTTTCAGCAAGGTGCTTTTCCCCGGTATCCGCCTTGCCTACCTAGTGGTGCCTCAGGGGCAAGTGGCAGCGTTTGAGCGTGTAAGTCGGGCGTTATTCTCCGCAGGCTCGCCAGCGATTACTCAAGCGCTGGTCGCAGAGTTCATTGTCGAGGGGCATTTCACTCGGCACATTCAGCGCATGCGAAGGCTCTACAGCGAACGACGCGCTTTGACTATTGAAGCGTTGGAGCGGAGTTTACCCAATGGACTGCTGGTGGAGCGCTCGCCAGGGGGGATGCACTTGGTACTCCGTTTGCCGGAGGGAGTAGTCGACACTGCCCTGACTGAGCAACTGCTGGCCAAAGGCATCGCCGTGCAACCCTTGTCGCGATGGAGTGTTTCGTCGCGGCGTCAATCTGGGCTGCTGCTGAGCTTCACCAACTGCGCCTGCGCTGCTCAGGGCGAGCAGCTTGGCGCGTTGATAAACCGTGCGCTCAGTTGAGGTTGGCTTTGGTCAGGCCGAACACCTCATCCGACGAACCAGGGACTGCCTGAAAGGCCACATTGAGGCGATTCCAACCGTTGATGGCGACAATCAGGAACGACAAATCCGACAGATCCTGTTCGGAAAACTGCTCACGCACATCCGCGTAGAGGCTTTCAGGTACACCATGGGATGGCAGTTGGGTCAGGGCTTCTGTCCAGGCGAGCGCCGCGCGCTCTATTGGCGAGAACAGTTGCGATTCACGCCAGACCGCAATGTGATGGAGGCGCAATTCGCGCTCGCCATGGATCTTGGCTTCCTTCACGTGCATATCCACGCAGAACGCGCAGCCATTCAATTGAGACGCCCGCAGCATTATGAGGTGGGCCAGGTCAGCCAGTAGCGGCTTCTTACTCAGTTGCATCGTCAGCTCCACCAGCTTATTGGAAGCCTGAGGCGACTGTTTGAAGTAATCAATACGGTTGTTCATGGCGGTCACTCGCAGCGGGTTTAGGGTTGTTGGAGCCCACTGTAGCCACGCGTGGTCTAGTCAGACAGGGCCAAGAAAAGACCTTTCAACTAAGCCATGCTGTTCTGATTCGCGATTTGCCGTTCGCCGATGTTGCCAAGCCGGTTGTCCGTGAACCCGGCGGAAGGCGACCCAAAGCCGGTGTATAAACTGGCACAGTAAGCGGCAACTGAGTTGCGATGCGCGATAGTTCTGGGGTGGATAACAGGTGCAGCGCCTTTGTGAAGACTGATTCCTCTCGCCGGTCGACAAAGCCGAAACAGATCGCAAGAGAGTGGGGCGGTGGGCGGTCAAACCGCAGTTCGCGGAGCAACTCGGGCGTGTTTACGAAGAGTGGAGTGGTATTTTCCTCTCAAAGAAATTCGATGCGACCGGATTTTCAGTCCTATAACGCACTTGAGAACACAGCCATTGGTGCGTGTCAAAAAAACCTATTTGTCGTCATTTCGACTAAAACGAATAATGGTCAAATTGACTCGGCATAGCTTCTGCACCCTGATTTTTATGACGTTTTAGGTTGGCATGAAATGTGTCAGTGATGGGTAAATGGTTTAATACCCAAGGAGCTGAAACATGAAAAGTGAGTTCGAGAATCGTGTCGCTGTGGTAACCGGAGCAAGTTCAGGCATCGGACTGGCAGTCGTTCAACGATTACTAAGCTATGAAGCGACGGTAGTGGCGATGTCCCGTGGCCGGGGCGGCCTGGCTGCACTCAAAGACGTTCATGGTGATCGCCTCCATATTGTCAGTGGCGATGTTACGGTAAGTTCGGATCTTGAGAAGCTTGCACACTGCGTCTCCAGAATCGGGCCTGTAGATTTTCTAGTACCGAATGCAGGAGTCGCTGTACTTGAAGACAGCTTGGCGAGTAAGGGATTCGAGCGAAATTGGGCCATCAACGGAGCAGGTGCGCTTAACACGCTTTCAGCTTTGCGAGCCCAATTGGCGAGACCCGCTTCGGTAGTATTTGTGGGGACTTTTCTTTCCGCTTTGGCCTTCCCAGGCTTGGCTGGCTACATTGCGTCGAAAACAGCACTGACAGCGCATGCTCGAACCTTAGCCGTCGAACAGGCTGAGGCCGGAATTAGAGTGAACGTCGTATCGCCAGGGCCAACAGCTACGCCGATCTGGCGATCACTAGGGTTGGATAATGCGACGTTGTCCTCAGTCGCGGAAACGGTCAATCAGCGCTTACTAGAGGGTAAGTTCCTTGAGCCGGAAGCGGTGGCAGATGTGATTCTGTTCCTTCTATCAGAGCGAGCACGTGGCATTTACGGCCAAGATATTGTGGTAGATGGTGGGTATACCTTGCGGTAGGGCATAGAAACGCGAAGAGGTCGTGTAGACATGTATTCGGTGCGGATCGTGCGCTCGGCCTCTTATTTTTTCTTGCGCTAACTTTACCTCGATTGACGCGATCAACTCGGGCCCTTGATTACGTACATTCCCCCCATGGTTGCCCACCTTGTATCTATGAATCCTCAGCTGGCCGGTGCCGACACGCCCAGCACGCCTTGAACGAAAGACCCACATGGGCAAGCCCGCAGCGGTGACCACCTTTGCTATATGCATGCCTCATTTATGTCCGCTTTTGGCCGGAAGCAGACGCTTATGAATGACCGCTTTCGGCCAAAAGCAGACGCTCGCACTCGACCGTTAACGGCCACTAGCGGGCGATGATTGTGTGTTTACCGTAATGCGACCGAGGCGCCGTTCCCATGCGTCGCCTCCTAGGGTTAAGCCTCCAGGTACGACTTAGCTCCGCTATCCAGCTCATCAAGTCACAGCGCAGGCGATTGATTGTTCTGTTTCCAAGCCCGCGGAGTTACACCTTCGGTTCGCACGAATGTTCGACAGAAGTGTGACTGGTCAGAGAAGCCACACTCCAGTGCAATGTCCGCAATTAGCAATCTCGACGTCTGAAGTAGCTGCTTGCCCCTCAAAATCCGCTGCTCTCGCATCCATTCTTTGGGTGAGACGAGAGTGCTTCTTTTAAACTGACGGGTGAAATGGCTGCGCGATAGCGCACACGCTTGTGAGATAGCTGCCACGGAGATACCTGCGTCCAAGTTATCGAGCATCACCTGCTTGGCGCGCTGGATCTGCCAAGGTTTCAAATGTCCGGTTTGTTTAGTCAAATCCTTAAGTGAGGACGCGCATGTTTCCTTTTTCATCCTGATTCCTTTTTCCCAGTAGCCGGTTGATTAGCTCAATCCAGCGGTCAGTCGATTGGGAAAAATTTAACGGAAGTCGCGTCGAGATGGGGGCGCATTTTTGCGCTGCTGGAGGCGCAAAATTGCGCATTTTCAATAGTGTTTCCAGTGCTAGCCTCTGCTTCCCGACAACTCGAATCGACGTCATTCGATCCGTCATCTGCAAGGAGAAAGCAATGGCTGCTTCACAACCGCACGGCAAAAACACCGCTTACTGGGGAGTCTCATGGGAGGAGGGCTACGGCTACCCCCAGGCCAGAAAAGTTGGAAACGAGATCTATATCTCGGGTCAGTTCAACCACGATGAGGCGGGTAATCTCGTTGCTCCCGCGCCCCTGAATAGCGAGGGCAAACCGAGCGATTTCTCATCGATAGGAGAGCAGATGCGCGTCTCCTACGACAACATCGCCAAGTTGCTCGCGCTCTATGGAGCAACCCTTAATGATGTCGTCGAAGAAACGCTCTACGTCTTGGATATGGACGCGGCATTCGCCGTGGTAGGTGATGTGCGCAAAGCCGCATATCGCACTGAGCGGCCCCAGTGCGCGAGCAATATCATCGGTGTATCCAGGTTGGCTCAACGTTCACAGCTGATTGAAATTGTCTGCAAGGCTGTCATCGGATCTAGCGCCGACTAAGAGACGCTCCCGGTTTCGCCCTGCGCAACCGGGAGATTCAGCTGCCCTTCGATCAAAGGCTTTTGATGCGCTACGGCTGCTGCACAAAAAGTCATGAATGCTTTGACTCTCCATGACTTTCGAATGTCCTGATGCGTAAGCAGCCAGAGCTCGTCCTGTAGCTCGCGCACAACTGGCCCTACGCGTGTTAACCCAGGCGTAATGTCACCCAGCATGCACGGAAGAAACCCATAACCAAGTCCTGCCGCAATGGCGACGCTCGCGGCCGCGACTGAGTCCGTACGATAAGAAATACAGTCGGCGCTGACTCTGTCTTCGACGTAGCTTTTGGCCTTCAGTCCACATAATCCTGCGGAATAGGACACCCACGGTTGGCCTTCTGCGAACGGGGCACTAGTCGCTTGTTTTATGCTGCCATAAGGCGCCCATGCGATCGAAGCGAGCTTGCGCCCGACTAGACTTTCGGCAGGTTTTTTGGTCGCTCTTACCGCTACGTCAGATTCATCGCGAGCCAGACTTAACGTCTCGTTGCCAACCAGAACCTCGATGGCAATTCCTTCATTAAGTGCCTTGAAGTCGGCGATGATCGGCGTGAGAAAATACAGCAGCAGCGAGTCGCTGGTAGTGATCCTAAGCTTTCCAAGCAGCCCTTGACCTGCCCGAGAAACCCGACGTGTAACGCTGACGATATCAAGCTCGACGCGTTCGGCGAGCGCTCTTAATTCAATACCTTCGGGCGTCAGCATGTACCCAGAGCGGCGGTGGTCAAATAAAGCGACCCCAAGTGTCTTTTCCACTTGAGCCACACGACGCGATACGGTGGATACATTAATCCCCAACCTCTTTGCAGTCGTTGCTCTATTACCGCATTCGCTTAGCGTTTTGATGATTCGCAAGTCGTCCCAAGAAAGCTGACTTACAGCATCGCTTAAATTCTGGGTGACGCCGATTGGTACGGGCGGATTGATTGAAGCTTTTTTTGATGTTGGTTTCACGCCAAGCATCCCAAACTAAGGTTGCTCATCATACGAAATGGCTGGAGGCGAACCAAGGAGTCAAGTGCACAAGCGGACTCGACCCGAGCAACCGGCCAGGATGTTCGGGTTAGATAGGGTGGCGTCAGTCGTTCGGGCGAGTATTAAGCCTTTACCATTTCCCCTGACCAACTTAGTCGTGCAGCTTTAATCACTTCATTCTAATCAGTCGAACGTCCGCTTTTGGCCGAAAGCGGTCTACTGAGCATTCAATGCTGCCGTCGCGCTGTGCTTAGTTTTGTTGAGCACTTAACGGTGTCAGAAGGGTAGGGTTGCGGAAATGCCCGAAAAGATGCGGAAACGATCCGTAGACAGAGGAGCCAATTTCCTGAATGCCAGAAACGACAAAGCCCTGAATAATCAGGGCTTTGTCGTATCAAATATGGCGGAGGCGATGGGATTCGAACTCATGGACCTGTTACAGTCGACGGTTTTCAAGACCGTTGCCTTAAACCACTCGGCCACACCTCCGTTTGCGTTGCGGGCGCCATAATACCTGAATGAAACACACTGTCAAACTCTCTGCATGGCTTGTTACAGAGCGTCTGTTATGATCTTTGCGACTGAACGTTTCAAACCAACAGGAGTGTCGCCATGCGCGAACAGGATTACGCAGTTAATAACAGCGTGCAGGCTGAGCAGCTAGAGGTTAGCCGCGTCCTGCGCAACACTTATGGTCTCTTGGCTCTGACCCTCGCATTCAGCGGTGTGATGGCCTTCGTAGCCCAGCAGATGCGTGTTGGCTACCCGAACATTTTCGTGGTGCTGATCGGCTTCTACGGGCTGTTCTTCCTCACCAACAAACTCCGTGATTCCGCGTGGGGCCTGGTATCTGCCTTTGCGTTGACCGGTTTCATGGGTTTCCTGCTCGGCCCGATCCTCAACCGTTACCTGGGCATGCAGGGCGGCGCTGAAGTGGTCAGCTCGGCATTCGCCATGACCGCGCTGGTGTTCGGTGGTCTGTCGGCCTACGTGCTGATCTCGCGCAAGGACATGAGCTTCCTGAGCGGTTTCATCACCGCCGGTTTCTTCGTGCTGCTGGGCGCGGTGGTCGCCAGCTTCTTCTTCCAGATCAGCGGCCTGCAACTGGCGATCAGCGCCGGTTTCGTGCTGTTCTCGTCGGTCTGCATTCTGTTCCAGACCAGCGCGATCATCCACGGCGGCGAGCGCAACTACATCATGGCGACCATCAGCCTGTATGTATCGATCTACAACCTGTTCGTCAGCCTGCTGCAACTGTTCGGCATCATGAGCCGCGACGACTGATCCTCAAGGCTGCAATAAAAAACCCGCTTCGGCGGGTTTTTTATTGTCTGGAGAAAAATGTCTGCTCAGTTTATGACGATGCTGCCATCCATTTGCTGACGGTAGATCGTGTAGGGCAGCAGCAGGGTGTCGAGTGCGCCGGACACCACGGCGTCCACCAGCACCACGGGAATTGCCGCGTTGCGGTGATCATCGGGATCGATGCCTGAGGCCAGCGGTGCGTTCAGCGTGCAGAAATCATAGGCGAGGCCGCTGTAGATTCTCGGTACCGCGCCGCAATAACTTTTCTGCTCCTTGAGTCCGTCAACGGCAGCCTGATCGTGGCGCGCCACCGTTTGAATCGTGCCGCAACCGCCGAGCAGCAGGGCCGCCAGCAGCATTGCCTGAGTTTTCATACCGCCATTCCTTAGCTGCGAAAAATCACAATTTACGCCGATCAGATGCAAAAGGCACCTAGGCCATCGGTGGCAGTCGCCGCTTGACCGGGGTCTTCTTGACGATCGCCGTATTGGTTTCCGCCAATGTATTGAGGCGGTCGAGCAGGGTGTCGAGCTGTTCCATCGAGCGCACATGCAGGCGGGCGATAAAGCAGTCCTCACCGGTGACCTTGTCGCACTCGGTGAACTCCGGGATCGACATGATCTGCCGCTCCACCTCCTGCAATTGCCCGGGCAGAGGTCGTACTCGGACGATCGCCTGTAGCTGATAGCCAAAACATTTCGGGTCTACCTCCACCGTATAGCCCTTGAGCTCGCCGCGCTCTTCCAGGCGCCGCAGTCGCTCGGCCACGCTCGGCGACGACAGGCCGCTGATCTGCGCCAGCGCTTTAAGTGAACGCCGGGAATCTTCCATCAAGGCACCGATGAGAACCTGGTCGATATCGTCAGTCATGTGCGAAATCCCGTATTAGGCAAAAGGTGCAAAACACCCGCGATAAAAAAGGCCAAAAGGGAGTTTAGCCTGCTTTATGCGCTGGAGCAGCCTGGCGCTCGCTTGGCATACTTTCGCCATGCTTCACCCTAGCCTCAGGAGAACAATGATGGACAACGCAATCCGCCGCGGCTCGCTGGAAATGACCGCCGCCATGCTGATATCCGGGACGATCGGCTGGTTCGTGCTGGTTTCCGGGCAACCGGTGCTGGACGTGGTGTTCTGGCGCTGCGTGTTTGGCGCCGGCACTTTGCTGTTGATCTGCGCCGCGTTCGGCTTTCTTCGTCCGGGGATCCTCACCCGCACGACCTTTCTGCTGGCGGTGCTCAGCGGAATGGCCATTGTCGGTAATTGGGTGTTGCTGTTCGCGTCCTATTCCCGCGCCTCGATTGCGATCGGCACGGCGGTGTATAACGTGCAGCCGTTCATGCTGGTCGGTCTGGCGGCCTTGTTTCTTGGCGAAAAAATCACCTTGCAGAAGTTTTTCTGGCTGGCAGTTTCCTTCATGGGCATGCTGGCAATCGTCAGCGCCCATGGCACTCAAGGGGAGAGCGGTAACGATTATTTGCTGGGGATTGCTCTCGCCTTGGGTGCGGCGTTTCTGTATGCGATTGCCGCACTGATCATCAAGCGCCTGACCGGCACGCCGCCACATCTGATCGCGCTGATTCAAGTCTGCACTGGCGTATTGTTGCTCGCGCCGTTCGCGCATTTCGGTGCGCTGCCGCAAGGTGCCGACGCCTGGGCCAGTCTGGTGACATTGGGCATCGTTCACACCGGTCTGATGTATGTGTTGCTCTACGGTGCCATTCAAAAGTTGCCGACAGCGCTGACCGGCGCGCTGTCGTTCATCTATCCGATTGCGGCGATTTTCGTCGACTGGTTCGCCTTCGGCCACCGCCTGGAACTGCTGCGATGGATCGGAGTGGCGGCGATTCTGCTGGGCGCCGCCGGCATGCAACAAGGCTGGGGCTGGAAAACCCGGCGGCTGGCGGCACAGTAAGGTTCAGATGTTCCAGCGCGGCGCGGTGGCCGCCAGACGTTGGCGCATTTCGCTGATATTGGCTGCCAGTTGTCGCGTCAGCATCCGATAGCCGTCCAGCGTATTGGCAACCGGCGCATCCAGGTCCGCTGCCGGCAGTTCCATCGGACGCTCCAGCCGCTGCGACGCGCCGGTTTTCAACGCGCGGGCCATGCCGATCAGTTGCACGCGAATCTGCCGGTGCTCAGCCTTCAACGCCGTTTGCAGATGCGCCGTGGCCGCGGGGTCGCTAGCGTTGGGGCGGATATTGCCGAGGATTTCCAGGGTGCTGATGCACATGCGCAGGTTGCGCTGAATGGCGTCGAGCTCGGTCATGGAGATTTTCACTTCCTTGGACACCGACGGCATCAGCGAGCGTAATTGCACCATCACCGCGCCGACTTTGCTCATCAGCCGCACATGTTCGTCGGCGCTGACCGCTTCACCGTTGATGATGCGCCCGTACACCGTGGCGCAATCGCGCAAGGCATCGGCGAGGTTGTAGCGCCACGAGTAGACCGCGTACAGCGGGAGGGCGAAGGAAAAAGCCAGGGCGAGGGCGATGCCGATCAAGATGTCGACACCGCGCCACAGACCATCGGTGATCGGGTTGTCGCCATGTCCGGCGACGATGAACACGGTGATGGCCGAGAGCAGGGCGGTGTAGCCACCCTTGCCGATCGCGTGATACGAGAAAAAGCCACACACCACGGCCATGGAAAAATAGGTCAGCCACGGCAGGCCCAGCCACGCATGTTGCGCCACCAGCGCCAACCCCACCCCTGCACCGATCAAGGTGCCGATGGCGCGCTCGGCGGCTTTCTTGCCGATATTGCCGTGGTGCTGCAAACCACCGATCACCACCAGCATCGTCACCGATGCCCACTCGCCGTGGGGAAGGTTGATGCCGGTGGTCAACAGAATCGTCGCCAGCAACCCCAGCGCGACTCGAACGGAATGGATCAGTCGGGCGTGGCGGTAGCGCCGATACGGGTCCAGCAGCGGGCGCAGGATGCGGCGCAACAGCGGTGGCAGGCGGTGGGAGCTGTAAGTAGTCAGTGCGAACCTCGTGAGTCAGTCAAATCAATGGAAGGGGAAAATGTAATTCATCCAGGCCGACATGCGCAGCAGGATTTTGCGCATCGCGCCGATGTGATGGAAGTGCTGGCTGTACAGCGCCGCTTGTCCGTAAGCGCCGCCAGGCATGAGCGCGCTGTATTCGGCGAAAGCCGGGTCAGTGATTTCAATGATCACCGGCACCCGTCCCGCCGGTGGCGAGCCGGTGTAGCTGATCAGCGTGCCGGAAGGCTGCACCTGCCCCTCGGCGATCACGCCAATGACGCTTTTCACCCGTCCCGCAAACACCTTGCCGGGAATGCCATCGAAGGCCACTTCGGCCTCATCGCCCACGGTCAGACGGAGCAGGCTGTTCTGACGCATCCACGCGGCAAAATACTGACCTTCCTGGGGAATAAACACCATCGACGGGCGCAGCGGCAGCTTGCTCGCCATCATCCCCGGTCGCAGCGAAACATGGGTCACAAAGCCTTTGCTCGGCGCCCGCACCACGGTGTTGTCCAGCTCGAACTGAGCATTGTCCAGTTGCGCCTGCAGATCGTCAGTGCGGGCGATTGCCGCGTCCAGTTCGCGTTGAGTACCGAAGTTGCGGCGAATCAGTTCGGTGATGCGATAGCGATCGCCCTTGGCGGCTACCAGCTGCGCCTTGAGTGATTTGAGCCGGTTGTGAAAAGGCGTGGGATCGATGCGAAACAGCACGTCGCCTTTTTCCAGAGGCTCGTTGCCCTTGACCGGCACGTCGATGACCTGGCCGCTGACGATCGGAATCACCGGCACCGAGACAAAGTAGGAGCGCGCCACCTCGGAATAGGGATGGTTGTAGTTCATGGTGAAAATCAGCGCGCCGATGATCAGCACACCACCCAGAACAGCCGTGGGCACCGTCCACTTGTTCAGCGGAATGCGGAAGATCTTGAAGATGGCGACACAGAGTGCGGCGTAGGTGAGGATGAGCAACAGATCCATGCTCAGATCCCCCGCGTATCGGTAGCAGGGGCAGCAGGAGACTGCGCTTCGAGTCGCTCGATGCGGTCCTGCAGCTCCAGCACTTGCTGCTCCAGCCGGATGACATGGTTTTGCACGGGTTTGCCATCACCGAAGCCCCAGCCGCGGTCCTCCCGATAGGCCATCGCCCAAATCCACAAAAACGGCCAGAGCGCATGCAGGGTGAACAGGCTGACCCAGCCAGTGGCATGAATGGCATCCTGGTGCGGGTGCTTGCGGTGGACGGCGATCTCGTACGGGATGTCATGCAGCACGATGATCCCGTAAAACAGCACGAGACCGACAAACACCAACAGGCCCAACGCGAAGTAATCGAGCATGGTCAGCCTCCCGGGCATCCAGTAATGCTGGGCTCAGTGTAGACACTGAAACGCCGGGAGGCGGCCGCTATCGAGCAGGATTAACCGACTCTGCCCGATAGCCGACTCAGAAGATGTAATCGGTGGTCAGGAAGCTCGAATCACGCCCGCGAATGATCTCGCTGATCAAATCCTTGTTGCTCTCCTGGAATTTGGTCGCCACCAGCGTGCGGATCGAGAACACCCGCAACGCATCGTGAACCGAGAGCGTGCCTTCGGCGGAGTTCTTGCGGCCGTTGAACGGGTAAGTGTCCGGACCGCGCTGGCACTGGGCGTTGAGGTTGATTCGGCCGACCTGATTGGCGAAGGTATCGACCAGTCGGCCGACCGCCACCGGGTTGGTGCCGAAGATGCTTAACTGCTGGCCGAAATCCGACTCCAGCACATAGTCGATCACGGTATCGAGATGACGGTACGGCACAATCGGCACGACCGGGCCGAATTGCTCTTCCTGATACACGCGCATCTGCGGGTTCACCGGGTACAGCACCGCCGGATAGAAGAACGACGCGCGGGATTCGCCGCCATTCGGGTTGACCACTTGCGCACCCTTGCTCTGCGCATCTGCCACCAGACCGTGCAGATAATCCACCTTGCCGGATTCCGGCAGCGGCGTCAGCGAAACACCGCTGTCCCACGGCATGCCCGGTTTCAGCGTGGCCAGTTTGGCGTTGAATTTCTCGATGAAGCTGTCGACCACGTCTTCATGCACAAAGAGGATTTTCAGCGCGGTGCAGCGCTGGCCGTTGAACGACAGTGAGCCGGTGACTGCTTCGCTGACGGCATTGTCGAGATCGACTTCGGGCAGGACGATGCCAGGGTTCTTCGCATCCAGACCGAGAGCGGCGCGCAAACGGTGTGGTTTCGGGTGCAGCTTCTTCAGGTCGCTGGCGGCCTTATTGGTGCCGATGAAAGCGAAAATGTCGATCTTGCCGCTGGCCATCAGTGCGCTGACAGTCTCGCGGCCGCTGCCGTAGATCACGTTGATCACACCGCTCGGGAAGCTGTCGCGGAAGGCTTCGAGCAATGGCCGAATCAAAAGCACGCCGAGCTTGGCCGGTTTGAACACCACGGTGTTACCCATGATCAGCGCCGGGATCAGCGTGGTGAAGGTTTCGTTCAGCGGATAGTTGTAAGGGCCCATGCACAGTGCGACGCCGAGTGGCACGCGGCGGATCTGGCCGAGGGTGTCCTGCTCCAGCTCGAAGCGGCTGGAGCGGCGATCAAGTTCTTTCAGGGCGTTGATGGTGTCGACGATGTAATCGCAGGTGCGATCGAACTCTTTTTCCGAGTCCTTGAGGTTTTTGCCAATCTCCCACATCAGTAGCTTGACCACGGCTTCGCGCTGCTCACGCATGCGGCCGAGGAACGCTTCGACATGCTGGATGCGCTCGGCCACGCGCATGGTTGGCCACAGGCCCTGGCCGCGGTCGTAGGCGCGGACGGCGGCATCGAGGGCGGTGAGGGCGGTGTCGGCATCCAGCAGCGGTGTGCTGCCGAGAATGACCTGTTCTTCACCGTTTGCGCCTTTCAGGTAGACCGGGCTGCGCACCTGCGCGAGTGGGCCGTCCCAGCGGCGCAACTGGCCGTCGACCAGATATTCGCGTTGCTCGACCTGAGCCTCAAGGCGGTATTTTTCCGGGATGTCGCTGACAGAAGGGAACAGATTGCCAAGGATGTTTGCTGTGGTCATGTCGCTACCCCGTGTTGATGTCCGCATGCAGATCAAAAAGTCTCTACAGGTTATACGCCTGAATGCCCGTTGATTTAACCCCGTGAATGTCACGCGAATGTCACGCAACGGTGCTCCCACAGGTTCATGTGCACAACCACAAATCCCCTGTAGGAGTGAGCCTGCTCGCGATTGCGGTGTGTCAGTCACAGAAGAGTTGGCTGACCTGGCGCCATCGCGATCAGGCTCACTCCTACAGGGGGGCGGCGCAACCGATATGGCCTGCGGTAATGAAGCTTTTATGACAAAAGTTCGGTAGCCCTTTGCCAGTCCGGTCATGCCTGTGTAACGCGCTTGAGGGGCCTTTAGAGGCGCACTTTGCAAGCCGAGGCGGGACGCCGGGAGTGAGGCAGTGGGGACTATGGAACGCTATTCGAAAGTGGGCATGCAGGAGCTCGATCAACGTCTGTCGAAGATCGTCGAAGCCGCGCGCAAGAAGCCGGTTTCGGTGTATCGCTACGGCGCGCCGTGGGTCTGGATCGTCTCGCAGGAGGACTGGCAGGGCGCTCTGAAAGAAGTGTCCAGCTACATTCCGCCGGGCCATTCGCTGGTGTTGTTGCGCCCGCAGATCGACGATCTGCTCGACGCTCACCAGGATCTGCTGCGCGACCTGAACGCCGCGCCCGGCATGCTCATTCCCGCGCAAACGGTCATGCACATCCTGCTCCTGCAACTGCTGTATTCGGTGCCCAGCGAACAGCAACTCTATGAACAGCTCAACTACAACCTGCTGTTCCGCTGGTTCGTCGGCCTCGGCCTGAACCAGAAAGTCTGGAGTTTCACTGCCCTCAGTCGCGACATCGCCACGCTGCTCAACGAGCCGCGCGCGGTGCTGCTGATTCAGAAAATCATCGGCGAAGTGTTCTGTGGCGCGTTGCTGCAAATGCCCGAGTTCTCGCTGAACTTCGCGCTGTTGCACACCTGGCTGGGCAAGCACGCGTGCGCCACAACGATCAGCAATTGACGCATTACACCGGGGGCTAACGCCCACAGGTCATCGCGAATTTCAGGGGGTAGTGTGGAACGGATTTTCACGTCACGGCTGGCGCTGTGGGGCTGGCTGCTGGTGACGGCGAGCGCGCAGCCGGCGCTGGCCGAGGAGGGTACAGACGCGCCCGCCGCGCAGCGTCTGGTCGACGTCAACGAATACTTCGTGCGCGGCAACACCGTGCTCGATGCGCGGGCGATCGAAGAAGCGGTGTACCCGTTTCTCGGCCCGCAGAAAGCCTTGAGCGACATCGAAGGTGCCCGCGATGCGTTGCAGAAGGCCTATCAGGAACGCGGCTATCAATCGGTGTTCGTCGAGCTGCCCGAGCAGGCCGTGGCCGATGGCATCGTCTATCTGCAAGTCAGCGAAACCAAGGTCGGCCGGGTGCGTGTGGTCGGCGCCAAACACTATTCGCCGCTGGACATTCGCGACAACGTCCCGGCGCTGAAGGAAGGCGAGGTGCCGGACTTCGCCAAGGTCCAGGGCGAACTGGCGCAGCTCAACAAGACCCCGGGCCGTCAGGTCATGCCATTGGTGCGCGAAGGTCAGCGGCCCGGCACCATGGACGTCGATCTGCAGGTCGAAGACCAGAATCCGTGGACGGCCAGCGTCGGCCTCAATAACGATTACAGCGCCGACACCGAGAAGCTGCGCAGCGTCACCAGCCTCGGCTACAACAACCTTTGGCAGCTCGGCCACAGCGTCAACCTGACGTTCTTCACCGCACCCCAGGAAACCGACAACGCCAAGGTCTGGTCCGGTTCCTACACCGCGCCGCTGAGCGAACGCTGGAGCGTGCAATTCTCCGGTTACCAGTCCGACAGCAACGTCGCCACCATCGGCGGCAGCAACGTCCTCGGCAAAGGGCATTCCTACGGTGTCGCGGCGATTTACACGCTGCCCTCGAGCGGCAACTGGTCGAACTCGTTGTCGGCCGGCATCGACTTCAAGGCCTTTGACGAGCGCCTGAGCCTGTCCGGCGAAAGCGACAAGGTGCCGCTGAAATACGCGCCGTTCACCTTCGCCTACAACGGTTATCGCTACAGCGAGAAGAGCCAGCTCGGCCTCGGTCTGAGCCTGGTTGCCGCTACCCGCAGCGTATTCGGCTACGGCAGCGACGACGATGATTTCGACTACAAACGCTACCGTGCCAAGCCGAGTTTCGCCGTGCTCAAGGGCGACACCAATTACACCTGGACCTTCGACAACGACTGGCAGAGCGCGAGCAAAGCGGCGTTCCAACTGGCCTCGGGGCCGCTGGTTTCCAACGAGCAATTCTCCGCCGGCGGCGCCACCTCGGTGCGCGGCTATCTGGCCGCCGAACGCACGGCAGACGACGGCTACCTGCTCAGCCAGGAATTGCGCACGCCGTCGCTGGCGAAATTCGCTGGCACGTGGATGCAGGACTGGCGCTTCTACGCCTTCGCCGAAGGTGCGCAGCTGTACCTGCGCGACGAACTGCCGGACCAGGACGCCAATTACGCCCTGGCCAGCGTCGGCCTCGGCACCCGCGCCAGCCTGAGCAAATGGCTGTCCGGCAGCCTCGACTGGGGCTACCCGCTACTCGAAGGGCCGAACACCTCGAAACAGGAATCGCGCCTGCACTTCAACCTTCAAGCCACTTTCTAACGGAGCACGTCCATGCAACGCCTTCTCCTTTCGTTGTTGATCTGCCTGGGCTTCGTGCTCCCGGCCACGGCCCAGGCCTGGTGGCAGGACGACTGGCATTACCGCAAACAGATTGCCGTCGACACCACCCCGCAAGGCGCGGCGATCAATCAGGCCCTCGGCCGCACGGCGTTGCTGGTGCGCCTGCACACCGGCAACTTCACCTTCGACGGCGTGAAAGAGGACGGCTCGGATCTGCGCTTCGTCGCCGCCGATGACAAGACTGTGCTCAACCATCAGATCGAGAGTTTCGATGCGCTAATGGGCATGGCGCTGATCTGGGTCGATGTGCCGAATGTCGAGGGCGGTCAGCGTCAGGACATCTGGATGTATTACGGCAACCAGAAAGCCCCGGCCACCGGCAACGGCCAGTTGACCTTCGATCCGAGTTACACCGCGCTCTATCACTTCGACGGCGCCACCGGCACGCCGGCGAAAGACACCACGGCGTACGGCAACACCGCGCAGAGCGCAACTGGCGCAGCGATTGATGGCGTGGTCGGGCGCGCCTTGCAGTTCAGCGGTCAGCCGTTGTTGCTGCCGGCCAGTCCGTCGCTGCAACACAATCCTGGCAGCGCATTCACCTTCAGCGCCTGGTTGCGTCTGGATCAGGCCAGTGGCGAGCAACTGATTCTCGCTCGGCGCGAAGGCACGCAAAGTCTGCTGATCGGCGTCAGCCAGGGCCTGCCGTTCGTGGAGATCGACGGCCAGCGCGCCGCTGCCACCCAGGCGCTGACACCGGCGCAATGGCAACACGTTGCGCTCACCGCCGAAGGTTCGAAAGTCACCCTGTACATCAACGGTCGCGAGAGCGCGGTGCTGGCTCAAGCGATGCCGGCGTTCAACTCGGTCATGGCCATCGGCGCCGATCTGCACGAAGGTGCGTTCCAGCCATTCGCTGGCGCTATCGACGAACTGCGCCTGTCGAAAGTCGCCCGTCCGGCCGCGCTGTTGCTGGCCGATGCGACCTCGCAAGGCGCCGAGTCGAAACTGGTGGCTTACGGCGTCGATGAAGAACAGTCCGGGTTTGGCTTCGGCAGCCTTGGCTTTCTGCTCAACGCAGTGCCCATCGACGCCTGGGTGATCATCGCCGTGCTCGTGCTGATGATGTTCCAGTCGTGGATCATCATGCTGCGCAAGAACCGCAGCCTCAGCCGCGTCAGCGCTGCCAACGAAGACTTCCGCGTGCAGTTCGCCAAGGTCGGCACGCGCCTGGAGATGTTCGCCGACGATGCGCAACTGGCCCAGCGCCTGCAGCACTCGTCGCTGTGGCGCTTGTATCTGGTAGCAGTCAAAGAGATCCGCACCCGCCGCGAGCAGGGCGCGGATACCTCGTCGGTTTCCGCCGCGACCATCGAAGCCATTCGCTGCTCGATGGATGGCGTGCGCACCCGCGAAAACCAGCAGTTGAGTTCGAAACTCTCGACCCTGTCCAACGCCATCGCCGGTGGTCCGTACATCGGCCTGCTCGGCACGGTGTTGGGGATCATGGTGGTGTTCCTCGGCACGGCGATGGCCGGCGACGTCAACATCAACGCCATTGCGCCGGGCATGGCGGCCGCGTTGCTCGCGACCGCTATGGGCCTGTTCGTCGCGATTCCGGCGCTGTTTGGCTACAACCGCCTGATCACCCGGAACAAGGAAGTCAGCGCCGACATGCGCGTGTTCGTCGACGAGTTCATCACCCGTCTGGCGGAGATGCACGGCGAGAGCCAGTTCAGTGAGTCGTCGCACCAGCGCGGCCATCACGCCAACCACTCTGTACCGGCCTGAGGAGCACTGCCATGGCGTCCGTAAATGCCTCCCACGACGATGACGAAGATGCCGCGGTGGACAGCATCAACATCACCCCGCTGGTCGATGTGCTGATGGTGGTGCTGGTGATGTTCATCCTCACCGCCACCGCGCAGGTCTCCGGGATCCAGATCAACCTGCCCAAGGCCAGCGCTTCGGTGTCGCTGTCGGAGGCCAAGACCAAGGCGATCTCGGTCAACGACGGCGGCCAGGTGTTCCTCGATGCCTATCCGGTGACGCTGGCCGAACTGGAAGAGCGCCTGCGCATCGAGAAAGCGCAAAGCCCGGATTTCCCGGTGATCGTGCGCGGCGATGCGACGGTGCAGTACCAGAAAGTCATCGAAGTGCTCGATCTGCTGCGTCGGCTAGAACTGTCCCAGGTCGGTCTCGTCACCGGCAAACCGAGTCAGGGGTGAGTCATGACCGCACAACTCCCGATCGAGCCGCCGCCCGTGAAAAAGTCGCCGTTGCGCTATGTAAAGTGGGGCGCCGGATTGCTGGTCGGCGCGCTCGCCGCGTGGTTCCTCTGGCAGTGGGCCAACGACATGGCCGGCGTGCGCCGTGAAGCGCCGAAGGTGCCGACGATCATTCCGTTGCCGCCACCGCCACCTCCGCCCCCGGAGAAACCACCGGAGCCGGAAACCCCGGTGGAAGAAAAAGTCGTCGAGCCTGAGCCAACGCCGGAGCCGGAAGAGGTCAAGCCTGCGGAAGAGGCGCCGCCATCGCCGGCGGACGATCTGGCCAACCCGATGCAGATGGACGGCGATGCTCAGGCCGGCAGCGATGCTTTCAACATTGGCGCGGGCAAGGGCGGCGGCATGGCCGGCGCGGGTGGCGGGCGGCTGGGCACGGGCACGTACAGCCAGTTTCTGGCGTTCACCTTCCAGCGTCTGCTGCGCGAGAACCCTGATCTGCGCAACCTCGCGTTCTCGCTGCAGGCCGATGTCTGGCTGAGCAGCGTCGGCGAGATCACCCGTGTCGAGCTGATCAAGTCCAGCGGCAACCCGCAAATCGATACCCAGGTGCTGGCCGCTTTACGCGGTGCGCCAGCGCTCAGCGAACGGCCTCCGGCCTCCATCACTTTACCTGTGCGCCTGTCCCTGCAAGGGCGGCGTCCGGGCTAACCCATTTTCAAGCTTCGGCAAAAGGAGTTGTGTGCAGATGATTTCCAACGTGAATCGATTGTCCCTGGCGGTCGGCATGGTCATTGCGACCCTGGTCGGTCAGGCCGTGGCAGCGCCCGCGCCGTCGGAGAACGCCACGATCAATCTGATCCGCTTGCTGGTCGAGCAGGGCATTCTGAAACAGGACAAGGCCGACGCGCTGATCGCCCAGGCGCAGAACGAAGCCGCGCAGGCCAAACAAGCCGCCGCTTCAACGGCAGTGGTGGCCGGGCCGGTCGCCGCGCCGGGTGATGTGCGCGTGCAATACGTGCCGGCAGCGGTGCGCGACCAGATCCGCGATCAGGTCAAAGCCGAGGTGATGGCCACCGCCAAACAGGAAAACTGGGCAGCACCGAACACCTTCCCGGACTGGGCCTCGCGCATCAGTTTCGATGGCGACATTCGCCTGCGTGACGAATCGCGTTACTACTCGGGCAACAACAGCAACGAAATCGTCGACTTCGCCAAGCTCAACAACAACGGCCCGTACGACGTGAACCCCAACAGCAGCACCAGCCTGCCGCCGTTGCTCAACACCCGCGAGGACCGCGAAAACCTTTTTCGCCTGCGCGCACGGCTGGGCATGAAAGCGGTGATCTCGGAGGAATGGACCGCCGGCATTCGCATCGGCACCGGTTCGGACAACAACCCGGTTTCGACTACGCAGAACCTCGGCGGCGGCTTCGCCAAAAAGGACATCTGGCTTGATCAGGGTTACCTGAGCTGGAAGCCAATGGACGAACTGACCCTGACCGGCGGGCGCTTCGCCAACCCGTTCATGTCCACCGACATGCTCTATTCCAACGACCTGAATTTCGACGGTGTGGCAGCGATCTTCGACCACAAGCTCAACCGCGATTGGGGCGTGTTCGGCACCGTCGGCGCGTTCCCGGTGGACTACACCAACGACACCTCCAGCAGCAACGGTTTCGACAAGGAAGAGAGCGACAACAAGTGGCTGTACGGCGCGCAACTCGGGGCGAAGTGGGCGATCAACAGCAACAACCGCCTGAAGGGTGCGCTGGCCTACTACCGTTTCGACGACATTCAGGGTCAGCGCTCCAGCCCTTGCGAACCGTGGGCCGGCGCGCCGGGCTGCGACAGCGACGGCACTCGCGCAGCGTTCATGCAGAAGGGCAACAGCGTGTTCCTGCTGCGTGACATCACGCCAAACCCACTCAACCCAAGCACTACGCCGCAGCCGCAATTCGTCGGCCTCGCGTCCGAGTTCAACCTGCTCGATCTCAACGTCGTGTGGGACGCCGACCTGCCGCAGGATTTCAAACTGCGCAGCCAGGGAAACTACATCCACAACCTCAGCTACGACGAAGGCGACATGCGCAAGCGTTCCGCCGGGCAGATCGTCAACAACCTCGACAGCAACGGAGAGTTCGAAAGCGGCGCCAACGCATGGATGGTGCAGTTCACCCTCGGCAACGCGCTGGACCTCAAGCGCAAGGGCGACTGGAACCTGTTCGCCGGCTACAAGTACATCCAGCCTGACGCTTTGCCGGACGGCTTCAACGACTCGTCGTTCCACCTCGGCGGCACCAACGCCAAGGGCTATTTCATGGGCGGCAACTACGGCTTGGCGAAGAACGTTTCCGCAACGGGCCGCTGGATGAGCACCGAAGCGGTGTACGGCGCGCCGTTCGACATCGACGTCTTGCAGCTTGAGATCAACACGCGCTTCTAGGGCGCCGGGAGAGCTTTATGAACACGCGTTTTCTGGCGTTGGGCCTGGGTTTGTTGATTGCCAGCGGGGCGAGCGCCGAAGGCATGGAGGAACGCTTGCGCACGCAATTGCGCAGCACCACCCAGCAATTGCAGGCCCTGCAAAGTCAGCAGGCCCAGGCCAGCGCCGCGCAACTGGCGGCGCAGAATGAGGCCAAGGCTGCGCAGGCACAGATCAAGCAATTGACTGCCGAACTGGCCAAGGCCAAAGGCCTCGCCGAGCAATTGGCCGGGCAGCAACAAAGCCTGCACAGCCAGGCCCAGGCGCAAGTGGCGGCCAGCGCTGAGCAGACCGGTAAGTTCAAGAAGGCCTATGACGAATTGCTGGTTCTTGCCCGCGGCAAAGAAGCCGAACGGTCGAAGCTGCAAGCGCAACTGGCGGAACGTGACACACAAGTGCAGCAATGTTCAGTCAAGAATCAGCAAATGTACGGCGTCGCCAAACAGATCCTGACGGCCTACGAAAACATCGACGTCGCCGAAGTAATGAAGATCCGCCAGCCCTTCGCCGGCAGTGCCCGGGTCAAGTTCGATGAACTGGCCCAGGGCTTTGGCGACGAGCTCTACAAAACCCAATTCGACGCGCCGCAAGCCGCGATCGCGCACTGATTTATAAGACTTACGAGCAAGGAAGAAGTCATGACTCAATTGATCACCCACGTTTCCCCGCAATCGCTGACCGAGGTATTGCAAGCCGCCGGTTATCGCGTCAACCCGAGCGAACAGAACGGCATCGTCCAGTTGCTCAGCGCCAGCCAGGGCATCGGCTACGCCGTGCGTTTTGGCAACCCGGCGCTGGAGCAGGGCAGCTTTGTCGATTTCACTTTCAGCTGCGCCCTGCGCGTGCAGGGTGACTTGCCCCAGGGCGTAGCGGAGCAGTGGAACGCGACACGGCGGTTTGCGCGGTTGTCGTTGCAGGGCGAGTTTCTAGTCATGGAAATGGACGTGGTCGTGGCCGCAGGCGTGAGCAATGAGCACCTGCGTGGCAACCTGGAATTGTGGGATCGCCTGTTGCAGGAGTTCATCGTTTACCTGCGCGATTTCAGCCAGAGCGCGGGTGCGCAAACCGCCAAAGTCGCCGTCGACGAAGCAGAGGACGTCGCGCTGTGAAAAAGCCAGCCGTGGTGATCGGCGCCGGTGCGGTCGCGTTGTTGGTGGTGGCCGTGGCGCTAGTGCTGCGACCGGGGAGTGATCCGGTTGCCGCTCAGCAGCCGTCGCCGGTAATGACGGTTGCAGCCGGGCCAGCCGTGGCGCGATTGGGCAATCAACAGGTTTCGCCAGAGGAATTGCAGGCGCTGCTCGAGACTGTCCCGGCGCAAACCCGTGAACAACTGCGCGGCAACCGTGAGGCACTGGAGCGCTGGATCCGTTCGCGACTGGCGGAGAAAGCCGTGCTGGAGCAGGCCGATGCGCAGGGTTGGGCACAGCGTCCCGACGTAGCGCGGCAGACCCGGGCGGCGACGGAACAGATCGTCTTTCGTGATTATTTGCGCTCTGTCAGTCAAGTGCCGGCGGAGTACCCAAGTGCGGGTGAGTTGCAGCAGGCGTACGACGCCGGCAAGGCCAATTGGCAGACGCCGGCGCTGTATCGGGTCAGCCAGATTTTCCTGGGTGTCGGCGATGCGGCGAATGTCGAAACGGTGCGCAAACAAGCCGCCGAGTTGAGCAAAAAAGCCCAGTCTGCACCGGGCGATTTTGCCGCGCTGGCCACGCAATATTCGCAGGATCGCGTCACGGCCGAGCGGGGCGGTGATACCGGGCTGCAACCGTTGCAGCAACTGGTGCCTGAGGTGCGTGGCGCCGTGGCGCGGCTCAAGGTTGGCGCGGTGTCCGATCCCGTGCAGAGCGCCGCCGGATTCCACGTGATCAAGCTTACAGAACAACAACCGGCCCGCACCGCCACCCTCGATGAACTGCGCGATCAACTGACCCAGGCCCTGCGTGCGCAACGCCAGGAACAGATCGCCCAAGCCTACCTGGACGGCATGCTCAACACCGCCACCCTGAGCATCGACGGCGCTGAACTGAACAAAATCCTGCAGGACCACCGCTAGCCCCCTGTAGGAGTGAGCCTGCTCGCGATAGCGGTGTGTCAGCCGACATTTCTTAACCTGACATACCGCTATCGCGAGCAGGCTCACTCCTACAGGGGTTGCGTAAAGGCAACTACAAAGATCGACAGGGAGTCATCAATGTCATTCACCGAACCCGCAGGACGCCCGGGCGCCGCTGATTACCACTCGCCTCACTCCAGACCCGAATCCTGGCTCGACCAGGCCGCCACCATCGACAGCGAAGTCGCCCGATACTTCCTGGTCAGCGCCCGCTGCGGCTGCTTCATGCAGGCCGCGCGCAGCCTCAACGTGCGCTCGACCCTGCTGCGCAAACAACTCGCCCAACTCGAACAGCAACTGCAACACAGCCTGTTCAGTTTTCAGGGCAGCAACCTCAGCCTCACCCGCGAAGGCCAGCAACTGCAGGCCCGACTCATCACCCTGGCCCACGAACGCAAACTTCCGGTCATCGAGCAACCGCTGATCCGCCTCGCCATCGCCGAATCCATCCTCCACGACATCCTCGGCCGCGATCTCATCGCACTGCTGCGGCGCAACGCCAGCCTGCGCCTGGAAATCATCGCCCTCGACAGTGAGCTGGCGTTACGTGCCGTCAGCGCCGACATTGTCCTCTGGCTCGCGCGCGGGGAAAGCCCAACACCCGGCCCGACGTTCACCACCAGCGAACCGCAACACCTGGCGCGGATCGAGTATCTGCCGCACATTGCCAAGCGCTATTCACGGGTGACGGCGCGCCCCGAAACGCCGGAAGATCTGGCGGATTTCATGCTGGTGCAGTGGCAGCATGATCGACAGGTGGAGAGTTTCAGACCCTGGAACGAGCTGGTGGAGCAGAGATTGGCCGGAGTCGTGCAGATGCAGTCCTATGAGTTGATGCTGGAGATGATCCGCTGCAGCGCCTGCATCGGTTTGCTTCCGGCATATATGAGCCGCTTTGACCGGGGCCTTACCGCACTGCCCGGATTATTCGCCGAGACCATGCAGCTCCACGCATGGCTCGCGGTCAACGCCGACTCGCAAAACGTGCCTGAAACCAAAGTCCTCACCGACCTCATCCAGCAAACCTTCAACGAACGCCACGAATGGTTCCAGCCTTGACCCGATCCCCTGTAGGAGTGAGCCTGCTCGCGAATGCAATCTGCCAGTCGAAACTTCAGTGACTGACAAACCGCCTTCGCGAGCAGGCTCGCTCCCACAAATTCGGCGCTGTAACCGCAGCCGTGGGAGCGACACGAATCCCCTGTGGGAGCGGGCCTGCCCGCGAAGGCGTCGGCGGCGACAGCGCGTCATTGATCGCTCCCACGCGCAGCAAAGGAATGCCGCCCGGGACGCTCTGCGTCCCCCTCCAGAGCTGGAACGCGGAGCGTCCCTTGAGGCATTCCCACGCAGAGCGTGGGAACGATCATCGTGACGCAGCGCTACTGCGGCAACTCAAGATTATCCAGCACCCGATTCACCGCCAGTTCTCCGAGCATGATCAACTGCGCGATGCCCATCAGCGTCCGCCGCTGCGATGGTTTGACCAGCCCGGCGAATTCCTGGGCGATGGTTTTGGCGGAGGCGAGGGTTTCGCAGGCGTTGGCCAGCAGGTCTTCGTTTTTGGTGTCGGCGGTGACGGCGTACATGGCGCGGGGGCTGAAGGGCGGTGGCGTGGAGCCGGGTGGGCAGAGGTAGTGATCGAGGGCGCGGTCGGCGGCTTCGTGGAGTTTTTTTGAATCGAGGGATTCGTAGGGGGAGGTGGGGTCGGTTTCGGGTGGGTTGGGTGTTGGTTTGATCATGGTAAAGCTCCTATTAAGTGGAGCCGTCAGGCACTGTCGCTAAACAGTAGGTGGCGGCTGTACGCAGGTTAGCGAACCGGTTATAGGCACCCGGCAGACCCGAAGGTCTCCCGCATACAGCCACCATAGCGCAGTCGCAGAATTGAACCTGCGACGAAGCATGGACCGCTGATGCACCTAATTAAGATCCGGGTCGCTAAACCCGATCGCTGATCGGCAGCGACCGCACCACAATAGAACCCGACCCCAAGGCGCACAAGCCGGCGGATTCTGGCGTAGCTGTAGGCAATGGCGCAAGGATTTGTAGCCTGGAAGACGTGTCTGAAGGTGTCTTTTAAACGCCTTCGTTTAAATCGAAGAGCTGCGCCGAACCCGATGGCCCCTTCGCGAGCAAGCTCGCTCCGACAGTTGGAATGCGGTCAAACTGTGGGAGCGAGCTTGCTCGCGAAAAGGCCATCCCGGCCAGCAGAAAAATCTCGAGCAAGCCTCGCTGTTTAAACCAGTGGTTAAATGAATCTGTCCACTTTCTAGTCCTTTTCTAGCCCCCTTTACTAAAAGTCGGGCGAAGATCAGGGGTAAAACATGGTCTGTCCCGGATAACGCGCGGCTAATGAAAGCGCGGCCAAAAATTTATTGGGCACCGTCTTGCTTAATGTGAGAGATCCTATGTTTTGTTTTCAATATTAATCAATGTAATGGTTTGAGGCACCAAGCGCCCCACTTAAACAACGGACCGGCAGCAATGTAGCCGTTATCATTGCGCTCCCGTACTAAATACCAAAACTTTCCAGGGGCTTGAGACGTTTCTGCGCAAAGCCAAATAGGTTCAACCCTTGGTAAAGGTACAGTGTAAACAAGGCTTATATCCTCATTGAACTTAAATTTCATTGACGAAGTGCCGCCAATCGAGTTCATCCAGTCTATTGATTCTAATGGGCCCATTTTTACCTCATTTACCACTAGGCTCCACACATTGGTCACGCTAACTGGGTATGAAACTTCATTCTGCATTTGGTCTGTGACGAAAATCGTTGCCTCGCCGATCCTGTTGCCGGTAACTTTCCCTTGCTGATTTACTGAAGCAATATCACTGTTACTGGATCTATAGTTATAAGGTGAAACACCGCCCTGAGGCTGACGAGAGCCAGTGTTGCCAACAGAATCTCTACCTGTTTTTGGCCATTCGGGAATTTTTACTGAGAACCCGTTTAGATCCATTTGCCTTGAATTAATAGTCAACTTTGCCACCACCTGCATGGTTCTTTCGGGTGACGAAGGTAGACCAGCACCGTATAACGGCTTGGCATTAAAGCTGTAGGTCTTGACGCTTAACTCGGAAATTCTAAGTGTCCAATTCCCGGTTGTAACGTCGGCATCGGGCTGGCCTTTGGAGGTAGTGCCGTCCAGCACATCGACTTTCTGTCCTTTGGCCGCGACGCCGCTCAGGGTCACGGCAGTTTCCACCGTAAGGCCGCCGTGAGGGATTTCATCCCCGCTGGGTGAGCCTTTTACCGAATCCAAGGTCGGCGCAACGTTTTCGTAGGCCTTGATCCTGTAAGTCCGTAGGGCAAACGTCACGGCCTCTGTCTCGACTTGACTGCCGCCAAAGCCTGCCTTGAACTCCAGTTCCAGGTCACTGCCATCTTCCAGGCTTTGCAAGTCCGGCAGCGGAAATGTGTGGGTGTAAAAACCCTGGTCGATCCACGTCGCATTGGTTTGCGAACCCGGCGGTTGCCAGAAGGTTTTCGAGTAGTCGCCCCCGCCTTTTAATGTCCCTTTCGCTTTCAGCCAGACATATTGTTTCAGCGCAATGTGCGGATAACTGTTCGCGCGCAGGGTGCCATGGGTGGTCAATTGACTGACGTCCAACTCCGGCCCTTCGCCTTGTTCGGAGGCCTGCACGATCAGCGGCCCGGGCAAATCGCTTTGCGCAATGGGCGACACCGCCAGTGCACGAATCCGCGACTCTTTTGGATCCTGGGTGCCGCGCGTTACCGTGTAATCCAGCGTGATGGACTTGGCGAGGT